>NZ_JAJAFZ010000007.1:0-121081 GCF_025384895.1 Photorhabdus kayaii | reverse complement strand
TTGGTTTTAATGCCACTTATCACCATATTGATAATAAAATATTTAGATGTATCGGGCGTTCCCGCAAACATTGTTATTCTATATTCCTCAGTACCTTGTGCCAGCAATGCTTATACCCTATGGATTTCAAGATGCATCGCGACGGCAAGGGAGTGAATCCCCGGGAGCATAGATAACGATGTGACCGGGGTGAGTGAGTGCAGCCAACAAAGGGGCAGCTTGAAAGATGACGGGTATATATATTAGCTAAACAAATGGGTGGTAATCATGAGGCAATGGCATCTATTATTACATGGACAACGTTATTATCCATTATTACTGTAACTCTAATTCTTGGTAATATGAAGTTATAGAAATAGGCATAAAACAGAGTATCATGATATAGAAAACATATTATTCCGAATAAATGCAATATGTTTTCTATTACTAAATAACCACGTAAAATAGTAAATAAATTAATAGAACTCAATCCGTTTTGAGCAATTTTTCCAATCGCTAAAAATAAAAAAAATATACCATACGTCTGACAGCTACCGCAGGAAAAAATATAAGTATAAATTTCACACATTAAATACAAGTAGCTTTGATATATTTCCAGCTATAAAATGTTTAATTTTTTATTTCCGCCAATTATACAAAAATAGTTAACCTCATAAGATATAAAAATATTCCATTATTCTCGTTCCTTACTAGACTATGATCGGCATGAGTTGGTAGGAATCGTTTTTACAATAATTCAATATGTTAATTATAAAATAGTATTATTTAATTTGAGGAAAGTATATGAGTCCCAAGAATGATTTTAAAGCTTTTTCTATTAGTAATAATGCTAACGTAGTCAGCCAAGAAGGGTATGAAACAAGCTCGGCTTTAAAAACTGGATTTCCACCAGAGAATATTACCACTCATTTACTTAACAAGGTATTGCGTCAATCTTCAACAATATCGTCTACAATAGCTAATTTTATCGCGACACAATATGGTGATGATGTTCTGGACGATGGGGATATAGTCAAACTCACTACTCAGTTAAATAAAGCCTTAGAAAAAAAGATTGCGACAGAAATTCCAAGTGCTTCTCTAACTCAGAAAGGAATTGTTCAACTCACAGATAAAACAGGCAACAGCAATTCACTTGCAGTCACTCAGAAACTTGTTTCTGATGTAAATGATAATGCTAACAACAGATTAGCAAAAAACCAAAATGGCGCAGACATTCTTGATAAAAACGCATTTGTGAAAAATCTCGGCTTAGCAGAAACCGGCAATTTAGCTAAAAATGCGGTACCGAATAGTAGAAAAATTAATGGAAAAGCGTTAACCGGGGATATCAGTCTGAATGCCGGGGATGTTGGGGCATTTAAGCTCGGATTAACAGAAAGATACACTGTTAATAATCCAATCCCCTGGAACGCAAACACAGGATTATATGATTTGCTGAATCCTGGAATAGATTCTTCGCATATTGCTCATTTCAATAATGGCATTGGAAGCTGCCCAGCTTTTCAGTTGAAAGTGCTGTACAAAAACCGGGGAATTGCTTATCGCTCTGCCCGTGATAATTATGGTTTTGAGGAAGATTGGACTGATATTTATACAACAAAAAATAAACCGACGCCGGCAGATATCGGAGCATATGCAAAATCTGAGGGATCTGAATTTATCCAGCCAAAGTATATTAATCAAGAGAATATAAGTGATTTTACCGCATGGATAAAATCATTGCCGCAGGGCGGTCATGCACTTAGATTTGGAGAGAATCATGGTGGTATTGGATATCCGTGGTCATGCGGCTATGTAACAAGAATGTATGACACATGGGCGGGATTTGTCGCGCATTATGACCATGCAGGTATTAGCTTTATCCATGGAAATGATGGGGGCGGAAATGCAAAAGTTAGCCGACTTTTGACAGATAAAAACGCGCGCTCCGACACTAACGGCATTCTCAGAGTATCCAGCCCAGTTGTCGATATTCATCCAGACGGAACTTACGAGTTAACCAGCGAAGCTGAGGGAGTGACGGTTAAGCGTATAGATACAGGGATATATCGAATCAGCGGTTGCAACGGTTTTGCCAAAGATGGCGCATGGGGAATTCACGGCGGGACTATTATTCCGGCAGACAGCAACGGGTTAAATCTTATTTGGGTGCGTGAATCGGTAGATACATCCAGCGGCGATATAACCATCGAATGTTACCATCGTCAAAATAAAGACGCGCCGGAATTTGCTCAAAATAAGCGTGTCAAAAGCGTAACTGCCACAGGAGAAATCGTTTATTACCATGATGCTGAACCATGCGATATTCCAGACGGAAGAGTAATTAATATTCGTGTGCAACTACCTGAGAAGTCATAATAATGTAATCAGGATCAGGCTCCCTAAAAGGGAGTCCAAAATTGCTGACGAACCCCATTTAAAAAGTGGGGTTCTGTTGATGTCAATCATATTGTTGTAGTGTGGGGTCTTTTATACCCGTCATCTTTCAAGTTGCCTCTTTGTTGGCTGCACTCACTCACCCCGGTCACATAGTTATCTATGCTCCCGGGGATTCGCTCCCTTGCCGCCTCGATGCATCTTGAAATCCATAGAGTATAGTATATCAAGGTATCGATTTTCCAGCGCCTCTATTAGAAGAAGACCGGACCCCGATGGTTAGACTTTTGTCATTAATCCGATGGGGCTATTAAGGCCCTACATGATGTTTACTGACTTCATTTTCTAACGCTTGATTCACGAAAGCATTAATCGTCACATCTTCTTCAAGTGCTAGTTCTGCAATTTTTCTATGCAATTCTGGATTAACTCTAACATTAAAAACCCCTTTATATGGCACATCAGGATTTTTATTTAATTCCTTGCAGTCTTGCAAATACAAATCAACTGAGATTTTAAATTCATTTTCCAATTCTGCAATTGTTTTTGCTTCATAAGTCACTAAATCGCGGATATATTCCAATTTACCAAAAAGAGTATTATTTTCCAGGTCAAATTCAATTGTACCTAAATAACCTTTATATTTTAAATATTTCATATCAACCCCACTTCTTTTAAAGTCTGTTTCACGGCTTTTAGTGTACCACCTTTAATGTAATTTTCAGGATGAGGGCGGTGCATTAAAATTGTGTGATTCAATGATTCATTGAAGAATCGTACCCTTGAACCTTGCTTTTCTTGTTTCTCATAGTTTAATAAGCTTAACAACACAACAAGTTCAGACCATTCAAAAGTTTTTTGGCTATTAAGAAACTTTTCTATCAGTTTCTCCGCTTTGCTCATGTACTCGTCCTTTCTTTTAAGAAAGTAACTAACAATAGTTACAAACATTAAATAAGTCAAGTTTCTTGTGCAACAAAAAAGGACGTTAGTGCCCTTCAGATTGCTGACGAATCCCACTTAAAAAGTGGGATTCTGTTGATCAAAGGCTTGCGATGGCTAGACCTTTGTCATCAATCTGAAGTTCCCCAAAAGGGAGCCTTAATTATCAAGGCAGTTGTACTCTATCAGGTTTATTTACGACGCCAGCTTGTCCCCTGCGGACCATCTTCCAGTTCAATACCCATCTCATTTAACTGATTACGAGCAGAATCTGCCAGCGGCCAATCTTTATTTTTACGGGCATCATTACGCTGCTTAATCAGTGCTTCAATTTTAGCAATTTCTTCATCGTCAGCCTGAACACCACGGTGCAGGAATTGTTCCGGCTGTTGTTGCAACAAACCTAAGATACCCGCCAACTTGCGTAATTCAGCCGCTAAACCATTCGCTGCGTCCATATCTTCTGATTTCAGGCGGTTGATTTCACGTGCCATATCAAACAGTACCGAATAAGCCTCTGGCGTATTGAAATCATCATTCATTGCGTCAATGAAACGCGCCTCAAATACTTCACCACCAGCCGGCTGTACAGAAGCATCTGTACCTCGCAGAGCTGTATAAAATCGTTCAAGTGCGGTACGGGCCTGCTTTAGGTTATCTTCTGTATAGTTAAGTTGACTGCGGTAATGGCCTGACAACAAGAAATAACGCACTGTCTCTGCATCGTAATATGCCAATACGTCACGGATAGTAAAGAAGTTGTTCAGCGATTTGGACATCTTCTCTTTATCCACCATCACCATCCCTGAATGCATCCAGTAATTCACATACGGGCCATCATGGGCACAAGTAGATTGCGCAATTTCATTTTCATGATGCGGAAACATCAGATCAGCACCACCACCATGAATATCAAAATGATTACCTAACTGTTTACTGTTCATGGCAGAACATTCAATATGCCAACCCGGACGACCCGCTCCCCACGGCGATTCCCAACTTGGTTCCCCAGGCTTGGACATTTTCCACAATACGAAATCCATCGGGTTACGCTTAACATCAGCCACTTCCACTCGCGCCCCTGCTTGTAACTGGCTGAGATCTTGGCGGGAAAGCAATCCGTAATCCTGATCACTCTCGACGGAAAACATGACATCGCCATTATCTGCGACATAAGCATGATCACGTTTGATCAACGATTCAGTCAGCGCAATAATCTCCGGGATATGCCGGGTCGCACGAGGTTCCAGATCAGGGCGTAAGATATTCAGCGCATCAAAATCTTTATACATTTCTGCCAACATACGGCCGGTCAAATCATCACAACTTTCACTGTTTTCTGCCGCCCGTTTGATGATTTTGTCATCAACATCGGTCACATTACGGACATAAGTTAAATCGTATCCCAGATAGCGCAGATAACGAGCAACCACATCAAAAGAGACAAAGGTTCTGCCATGACCAATATGGCACAGGTCATAAATCGTGATACCACACACGTACATCCCTACTTTCCCTGGATGAATTGGTTTAAATTCTTCTTTCTGACGGCTGAGGGTATTGAAAATTTTTAGCATCGAGATTTTCCGTAAATTCACTGTACGTGTGTTAAAAATAACGAATTGATAATCCTGGATTTATGTCCTTATCTCATCAATAAATGCTCGATATGGCATAATCCAATAGGATATTGAAACCTGATATTAAGCGCTTTGCAAGGTTAGCGATCAATATAGTCTACTGAAACTAATAGGTACTGACTCATTATGGTAGATGTGATATAAAAGCCGCCTGGTCCAAATGCCCTAACCGGGTTAATCAAAACTATTATTAGGATTTCAATTATGGTGACTTTCCATACCAATTTTGGCGATATTGTAATTAATACTTTCGCTGATAAAGCTCCTGTAACTGTTGAGAATTTCTTGAACTACTGCCGCAATAGCTTCTACGATAATACTATTTTCCACCGTGTTATTAACGGTTTCATGATTCAGGGTGGTGGATTTGAACCTGGCATGAAACAAAAGCCGACTGATGCAGCTATCAAAAACGAAGCCAATAACGGTCTGAAAAATAACCGTGGTACTTTGGCAATGGCCCGTACTAACGATCCACACTCAGCAACTGCGCAGTTCTTCATTAACGTTGTTGATAATGATTTCCTGAACTTCCGCTCTGAGCGCCCTGATGGCTGGGGTTACTGCGTCTTTGCCGAAGTGGTCGAAGGTATGGATGTTGTTGATAAAATCAAAAGCGTTTCTACCGGTCGCAGCGGTATGCACCAAGATGTACCACTCGAAGATGTTATCATCGAAAAAGTGACTGTCAGCGAATAACTCACTGAATATGTGCACACTTTTTATTGCGGATTTACATCTCAACGAACATGAACCGGCAATCACTGCCGGTTTTCTACGTTTCTTGCGTGAGGATGCCATTCAGGCAGATAGCCTCTATATTCTCGGCGATCTGTTCGATTACTGGATTGGCGATGATGATAACAACCCTCTCCACCATGAAATCGCTAGCGCACTAAAAACTGTGCAACAACAAGGTGTTACCTGTTACTTTATTCATGGCAACCGTGACTTTCTGATCGGTTCACGCTTTGCTAAAGAGAGTGGCATTATCTTGCTCCCACAGGAAAAAGTACTGGAACTGTACGGTAAGCGAGTGCTTATTCTACACGGCGATACCTTGTGTACTGATGACGAAGGTTATCAACGATATCGTAAGCGGGTTCATACCCCGTGGGTCCAACGTCTGTTTCTACTGCTACCTCTGTCTATCCGTCAAAAAATTGCCGTAAAAATGCGAGCAAACAGCCAATCGGTCAACAGCAGAAAATCCGAAGCCATTATGGATGTAAACCAGCAAGCTGTTATTGACACTTTTGAGCGGTACCAAGCTGACTGGATGATTCACGGACACACCCACCGCCCTTTTGTACATGAAGTTTCTCTGCATGATAAAACCCTCTACCGTGGTGTACTTGGCGCATGGCATCATCAGGGATCGATGTTCAAAATAACGGATAAATCAATCGATCTTATCTCTTTCCCATTCTGATTAACCGGGAACACCCGATATACAGGTGTCACAACAAAAGTATAAAGTAACGCAATCGTTTTCCTTAGCTTGTGAGCATGATATGATCCGCGGCCTTAAAACGTTATTTTCATTCTGGTGGACGTTAAAACACAGGAGCATTTGATTTATGACTGCCCAGCCTGATTTAGCAAGAACAACTCAACACAATGCCAAAATCGCCATTGTCATGGGTTCTAAAAGCGATTGGACGACTATGCAGCACGCGGCTGATATTCTCACTTCTCTTAATGTACCTTTTCATGTTGAAATTGTTTCTGCTCATCGTACACCCGATAAACTATTCAGTTTTGCCGAGCAAGCTGAGCAAAATGGTTTTGATATCATTATCGCTGGCGCTGGTGGCGCTGCTCATTTACCCGGCATGCTGGCAGCCAAAACGCTGGTACCGGTTCTCGGCGTACCCGTACAAAGCGCTACACTGAATGGGGTAGATAGCCTCTACTCTATCGTACAAATGCCAAAAGGGATTCCTGTTGGCACGCTTGCGATTGGAAAAGCCGGCGCGGCAAACGCAGCCCTACTGGCCGCACAGATTCTGGCGCGTCATGATAAAGATTTACTGAAACGCCTTAGCCATTGGCGTGAAACACAAACTCAGGATGTACTCAATAATCCCGATCCGCGGGAGGAAGCATGAAGCCAGTTTGTGTATTAGGCAATGGTCAGCTCGGCCGCATGTTACGCCAAGCTGGTGAGCCTTTAGGTATCACGGTTTATCCTGTTGGCCTCGATGCAGAACCCGAAGCAGTTCCTTATCAGAATAGCGTTATTACCGCTGAAATTGAGCGTTGGCCGGAAACGGCTCTTACTCAGGAACTTGCCCGCCATAAGGCTTTCGCTAATCGAGATATCTTTCCCCGTCTGGCTGACCGTCTGCCGCAAAAACAGTTAATGGATAGCCTTGGTCTGGCAACGGCTCCGTGGCAATTACTCTCTGAGACCAACCAATGGCCGCAATTATTCTCTGAACTCGGTAATTTCGTTATCGTTAAGCGCCGCATGGGTGGTTATGATGGCCGAGGGCAATGGCGTATTCATCCCGGAGATGAAACAGAATTACCCGCCGATATTTATGGTGAATGTATTGCTGAACAAGCCATTCCTTTCTCTGGCGAAGTTTCACTGGTCGGTGCCCGCAATAAAAATGGCGATTGTGTGTTCTATCCCTTAACGCACAATTTGCATCAAGATGGCATTCTCCGTGCCAGTATTGTCTCTCCTCAGGAAAATGACCATTTACAGCATTATCATTTACAACAACAGGCTGAGAGTATGTTGTCAGCTATTATGCACGAGCTGAAATATATCGGCGTGATGGCGATGGAATGTTTTATTGTCGGTGATAATTTATTGATCAACGAACTCGCACCACGCGTTCACAACAGCGGTCATTGGACTCAGAACGGCGCATCTATCAGCCAGTTTGAATTACATCTCCGTGCTATTCTGGATTTGCCCATGCCTCGACCAGCAGTGACTGCGCCGTCAGTTATGATCAATTTGATTGGCACAGATATCAACACCCAATGGCTCAACTTGCCATTGGTACATTTACATTGGTATGAGAAAGAAGTCCGTCCTGCACGTAAAGTCGGTCATCTTAATCTTTCTCACTTTGATAAAAATGAATTAAAAGATACATTGCAGAAACTTGTTCCCATGCTGCCCCCTGAATATCAGAGTGGCCTTGAATGGGCACAGGAAAAATTAATTAACTAACGTCTAACACTAGAATTATTTGTTTATTGAACTTGTTGTCTTGATTCGTGTCCACAATAGTCTTACAGAAAGGATACATAGTAAGAGACAGAGAGGCACATATGAATACGACTATATTGAAAGTTCGTGTTTCTGAAGAACTGAAGCACAAGCCGCCCGGGATAATAGTTTGGATATGTCTAGTTTTGTCCGTCTGGTATTAACTAGAGCAACAAAAAAACACCATGTTCCTAATGCTACAACGCAGGCAGCGATCCATGAACTGGAACATGGTGGTGATACAAGTGTAAATACCGTAGATGAACTTTGGGACAAAATAATAGATGACAAACATCTATCAAAATAATCAAAAATTTGTCATTTAATGGCCTGGGATTAATTGTGGAAGCGGAAGTAAAGTAACTTACCGCTTCACACTTCAGCTCATCCTAGCTTATTTATATTACTTCAATTATCATATTGTTCTATTAGCATTCATCGATCTGGATATCGTGTCTACAATCGTTCTCGTTGTTTGATCTATTTCATAATTAAGTAAGTCACCAACTTTAATATTACTAAGATTGGTAGCCCTTAACGTTTCTGGAATTAAATTCAACTCTATGGTTTTGTCTTCTTCATTTATACCATTTATTGTCAAGCTACAACCATGTAACCCAATAAAACCTTTATGGAAAAAATATCTGACATTATCGCCAGGAATATTAATCACTAATCGATAAGTTTCACCAGTTTTAATAAAATCAACGACTTCTGCCACACCTTCAATATGCCCATATAAGCTATGACCACCATTCTCTTTATTCATTTGATGTGATCTTTCAATATTAACTTCATCCCCCACATTTAAAAATTTTAATGTGGTCACATCAGCCGTAAAATCTGATATATCAAACCAGACGATATCGTTCTTAAATTGAGTGACAGTCAGGCAAGTACCATTAATCGCAACACTGGCCCCCACAGAAACATCATCAAAGAAATGGTTATTATTACTGACGGTTAATGTACTAAACCCGTCTTTTTTATCAAGAGATAATACACTTTCTTTTCCTTGTACAATTCCAGTATACATAATCACCCTCTTTTATTTATATTAAGTGGAAATGCCCTTGTTACATTAAGAGAATTTATGGTTTATACCCGTTATCTTTCAAGTTGTCACTTTGTTGGCTGCACTCACTCACCCCGGTCACATAGTTATCTATGCTCCCGGGGATTCGCTCCTTTGCCGTCGCGATGCATCTTGAAATCCATAGGGTATATACGAATATATCTAATAAAATTTTATTAGCTCTATTAACCATATTTTCCTACCCCATATTTACAAAATATCTTTTATGTAATTGATTTAAATCAAAATTTTAATAACACATTTAAAAGCCAATAAACTACTTTACCCTATTGTTTTTAATTATATCAAGCTTTTTGTGGAATGGATGATTTTTTACTATTAAATTGATAATTATCAAACATGAGCAAAAATAGAGTCGAAAATTATTTTTCTAACTTATGGAAACACTTTACCTTGAATATTTATCATTTAATTAAAAGCATATCATAATAAAACCACCAGCCAAAGAATTATAATTCACAATATTTCATTTACAATCTCTTTTTTATTACACAAAAATAAAACCAGC
Organism: Photorhabdus kayaii; assembly: GCF_025384895.1. Taxonomy (NCBI): domain Bacteria; kingdom Pseudomonadati; phylum Pseudomonadota; class Gammaproteobacteria; order Enterobacterales; family Morganellaceae; genus Photorhabdus; species Photorhabdus kayaii. The sequence goes on along the minus strand of NZ_JAJAFZ010000007.1, from coordinate 111,284 downwards.
TATCATTTTAAACATTTATTATGTTTTTATTTCATGAAAAATACTTTCATCCATGTTTTAAAACCAAAGCAATAATTATTTAAATTCACAAATTATTTTGATGATAAAAAAACAGACCCAATTTATTATTTTTATTTATCATGGCTATTTCTCATTAAAAACTCAGATTAATTAAGGGAAATAAATTATAGATTTAAGTTAACTAAAATATAATTACACAAATATTTTCATAAAAACATTAATTAACAATACCCCCCAACTATCAACACCAAGTTGAATAAAAAACCTATCGCTAATTAAATAATCAATATATTACTAACACTGAAAAATCACTAATGTTAGAATAATCTTATTTTTCTATACTATTCAACATTCATCAACAAAACCAAATATCCCTTTGACAAAACCTCTCCATTAGATCAATGTTATTACCATTAATGAGTCTGACAACATACGAAAAGGGAAACCCTCGTGTTATTTACCTGGAAAGCCCACGATACTAAAAACCGCCTACAGTTTTTTTCCGCCTTATGGTCCTCGTTTCCATCTTCTTGCGCTATTTATCAAACAACAGCTTGGTATTGGATCAACACCAGATTAAAGAAAAGCGGATTACCTGCAATACTATTATTGCTACCGGCAATCAATCAAGCTCAGGCCAGTCATTTTGTTAATTTTCAATCGATTGATACCAGCCTTTATATGCAATTTGAAAATCGAGTCGATCCTAGAAAAACCATTTCACCGATTTTAGAGGCTTTCGGCGACTACAGTGTCGGCGATATGTATGTCTATAGTATTTGGCAAAATTCACTGCAAGGTGATTACCAAGGTGATAAAAGCACCTACTATTATAAATTTGTCCCCAGAGTGAGCTTGAGTAAAGTCACTGGTAATGACATCTCTTTTGGACCGGTAAAAGATATTCTGTTCGCTCAATGGATTGCCAAAACTAAGGGGATAGATTACGACTATTTCCCCGGTATCAGTATTGACTGGCAAGCTAGCTGGATTAGCTGGCTACGTACAATTTTTTATTTTGAGAATAATGCCAAAGGAAGCTGGAATGATCAGCGAATTCATATCGATTACGGCATTCCCTTCAATAATAGCTTAGGGGATTTCCGGGTTGTCGGGACTTTTGACTATACCTTAGGTTTGCATGGGCAACCTGAAACTATCGATTTCAAACCAGAGTTACATTACGATTTAGGAAAACTCCTTGGTCATCAACCCGGTCATTTATGGACCGGCATTGTTCTGAACCCCATAAAAAATAAATACAAAATAAGAGATACCTCTTATTATCGAACGTATCAATTTAACTATGGGATCTTTATTCGATATAGTTTTTTCTGATATCGGAATAAAATATTAGAAATTTTCTGATGGCCTTTATCCTGATGGAGTCAAAATGCCCATTCAACATGACCAGTTCGGACGTACTTATCAGTGGCTCCTACTGATACTTTTGGGTTTGATTTACTTTCTGGTCACCGCAACCACATTTACTTCGCTAGGCGTTGTATTACCTAGCATGATCAAGGAATTACACTGGAGTTGGACGGATGCCGGTCTGGGGTTCACCTTACTTGGCCTATCATGTGGGCTGTCCAGTTACCTTCCAGCGATGTTTATTCGTCGTACAGGCGTCCGCGCCACTTTGATGATTGGTACGCTCACCTTTATCACCAGTTTTTACATCCTCTATAACACCCACAGTATCGCGGCCTATTTTACCGGTACAACACTATTAGGGATCGGCTTTAGTCTTATGGCGACGGTTCCCGGCACTTATGTCATTAGCCGACTTTTTAAAAAACAGTCATTAGCTTTCGGTATCTATTTCACCATCGGTGGATTAGGGGGCGTGGTCGGTCCGTGGATCTATTTCCTGGCAACAGTATTTTGGGAAAACTGGCGTATGCACTGGGCAATTTCCGGGATATCACTCACCTTGATCAGCTTATTAACCATTTTATTTATGCGAGAAGGTAAAAAGGAAAACGCCCACGCTGAAAGAATTAGCAAAAATCAACAAGACCAGCTCCCCTCCAATATCTATCGCACCAAGGAAATATGGAATGTCCGGCAAGCACTGCACACCTGGCAATTTTATGCCATTGCTGCCGCTTATACTGCTTTTTTACTGTGTGGGATAACCGTTAATAGTTTTGCGGTCGCCCATATTACTGAAAACGGATTCAGCGAATCTGTTGCTGCTTCCTCGCTCAGTATTTTGGCTTTTATCAACGCATTCTCACGATTCGCAGGAGGCGCGGTTGGTGAATGGTTCGATCCCAAAAAAATGCTTATCGGCAGTCTGTCGATAATTATCTGTGGTCTTATCGCACTCAGTGCCACCACCTCATGGACATTTTTAATCCTGTTCACGTTGTGTATTGGCATCGGTTATGGCATGACTTTTCTGGCATCCAGTATATTGCTGTTCAATTATTTTGGGCGCACGCCTTATCTGGAACTGTTCTCGGTGATGAATTTGATCTCTACTACCGCCTGTATCGCCCCTTTTATGGTGGGCGCAATTAAGGATTATTCAGGTAGTTTTACACCGGCATTTCTCATTATCACCATACCGGTACTCACTATTTTGATTGTCACATTCATGATGCAACCACCTTCACAAATCGTGAAGAAATGTTCTGATGACAATACATTGCTCAACTGAATGCAAAAATAAAACCAACCAATAAGCCAGGGAATAGGTTCTCCACATCTCAACGAGCTTACCCATTCCCTGAATGTCTGCAAATATCGCTCTTTTACCCCTGAACCCGCCGGTATAATCCCGTACCCTGTAATAACCGAAGCCCTAACCAACTCCCACACAATGAAAGTAACAAGCTGCTGATTATTGGTAATAACAGCCACATTTGCCATTCTGGTTGCCACGGAAAATCAAATACCTTGGTCTGCAATAACCAAAGCGCAACTTCAGCGCCAAGTGCCGCAGTAAAACCCGCCATTAATCCAAGCAAAGCAAATTCATACCAAAGCGTACGACGCAGTAACTGTTTACTGGCTCCCAAGGTGCGGTAAACCACGAGTTCAAGTTGCCGTTGATGCATCCCTACCTGAACCTGTGCCAATAGCAATAATGCGCCACAAACCATGACCAACCCAACCATGACCTCTAATGCCTTACTGACCTGCTGTAAAATACCCTGAATTTGCTTAATCATCACGCCGGTATCAAGTAGGCTCAAGGTTGGAAACTGACGATTAAGATCCGTCAGAAGGCGACCTTCTCCATCATAATGGAAACTGGTCAACCAGGTTTGCTGCTGATTCTCTAATGCTTGTTTCGGGAAAATAAACAAGAAATTTGGCCGTAAACTTTCCCAATCCACCAGTCGAATACTGCTAACTATGACACTGAATTGCTGCGTATCACCACTAAATGTTAGCTTATCGCCGATTTTGATTGCCAAACGCTCAGCAAGACCCTGCTCAATGGAAACCTCATCCGCTTTTGGCGGCCAGTAGCCTGCAACCAAGGTATTAAACGGAGGTAACTCCTCTTTCCATGTCAGGTTCAATTCCCGCTGCACCGTGTTGCTATCCGATTCCTTGGCCTCTGCCCACGCGATGGCTGACTGACCATTGATTTCCGTCAAGCGAGCCAATACCACTGGATAGAATGCCGTAGGTTTAACCTGATACTGAGCCAGCAAATGTTCTACTTGTGGAATTTGCTGTCCAGTCATATTAATCAGAAAATAGTTTGGACTGTCCGATGGCAATTGGTGCTGCCAACGGTCAAGCAAGTCTCCTCGGACCACCAGCAACAAAGCAAATAACATAAATGATAAAGAGAAAGCCGCCAATTGAGCTACTGTTTGAAACGGCTGCCGCAGTAGTCGATTAACCGCCAGACGAAAACTGAGTTGGCGGAGTTTCAAATGACGTAGTAACCACAATCCTCCCCAACCAAACACGGCTAGTAATAGCGCAACCATCATCATGCCTGCAAGTAACGCCCATAACATGGGCTTGGTGCCAACTAACAGACTCAGCCCACTAATGACCACCAATACCGCCAACGGCAAGTAATAACGCAACGGCCAGATAGGCGCGATAATATCATCACGCAGCACCCGTGATGGTTGGGTTGCCATTAACTGCTTGTACGGACGTATTCCCACCAGTAAGGCGATAACAGATAACGCGCCTAACGCCCATATCCACGGCCAGAATCCTGCTACAGGTAAGGTCTTCGGCAACATAGGCGCCAAAATCTGCACGAGCAGATATTCAAACATCAATCCCAGAAGCGTCCCCACCAGCGCCGCCGCAATCAATATCACCAACCATTGACCAATCACCCATTTACGCAACGCCCAACGCCCCGCACCCAGTGTTTTAAGCACCGCAATCAAATCATGGCGGCTACGGCAATAGTGAGTCATTGATACTGCTACCGCGGCGACAGCGAGTAATAACGTTAGCAAAGCCGATAACAACAAGAATTGCTGTGCCCTTTCAATAGATTTTGCGAGCGCTCCACTATCTTGTTTCAAGGTATACCAGCGCTGATCAGCTTTAAGTTGGGGATCAATGAGCTGCTGATACTGATAAACCGCTTCTTTATCACCCGAAAACATATAACGATAAGTCAGACGGCTACCCGGCTGAATCGCCCCGGTAGATTGCACATCATCAAGATTGATCAAAATCCTTGGTGCAATCTGAAAGGGATTGAAACCACTGTCCGGTTCCTGAATTAATTCTCCGCTCACCTTAAGCGTGGTATCACCCACATCGAGATTATCGCCAACTTTGATTTTCAATAGTTCAAGCAAACGAGGCGCGACCAGCACCGTGCCTTTTTCCGCTTTCAAACCCGGTGGGTGGGTTTCCAGTTCACCATATAACGGGTAATGACTGTCCGCGGCTTTTACATTCGCAAGTTGAGGAATGTCCCCGGCATAAGTCATTGTGGTGAAAGAGAGCTGGCGACTTAATTTTAATCCCAGTTTTTTCGCCTGCTGTAACCATTCTTCATCTACCGGATAAGCAGCACGCAGGACTAAATCACCCGCCAGAAAATCCCGACTCTGGTAATGAACACTTTGATCAATGCGATCACTGATCCTGCCCAAGGCCAATACACAAGCTACCGCCAAGGTAAGAGATAACCAGACAATCAATAAAGAAGGTGTGCGCCACTCGCGCCAAAACCAACGCCAAATCATCTCTCTTCCCTCAATTTTCCATCAACCAACCGCAAGCGACGTTGACAGCGGGCCGCAAGCTGGCTGTCATGAGTGACCAAAATTAATGTTGTGGCATAATCACGATTCAGAGAAAACAGTAAATCAGCAATACGATCACCCGTTTGCCGATCCAGATTACCTGTTGGCTCATCAGCAAACAGAATTTTGGGTTGGCTGCTGAATGCCCGTGCCAATGCCACCCTCTGTTGTTCACCGCCAGAAAGTTGTGCCGGCATATGTTTCAAACGCTTCCCCAATCCCAGTTGTTCAAGCAATTCAGCCGCCTGTTTCCTGCTACTATTTTCAGACTCACCACGTAATAAAGCAGGAAGCTGGACATTCTCCAATGCGTTTAACGTCGGAATTAACATAAATGACTGAAAGACAAAACCAACACTTTCAGCCCGGAGTTGCGCCCGCTGCTCCTCATTCATCTGGCTTAAATTATGCCCTAGCAGCCGAACCTCACCGTCACTGCCATCATCTAACCCGGCAATAATGCCAAGCAATGTGGATTTACCCGAACCCGATTCTCCCACCAAAGCGATAGTCTGTGCCGACTCGACAACCAACCCAACTCCCTGCAATATAGTGATCTTATGTTCCCCCTGACCAACGTGCTTACTGAGATGCTGAACTTCAAGAATATTCCCCGTTACCATTTACTTTTCCTTTTACTGATGGTGCTATTTAGCGCCAGAGCGACTGCGGCTGATACCCTTCTGATTCTCGGTGATAGCCTTAGTGCCGGTTACCATTTGCCTATTGAACAGTCATGGCCTGTTTTAATGGAAAAAAAGTGGCAGAAATCTGGCAATAAAATCACGGTCATCAACGGCAGCATCAGCGGTAATACCGCCGCTCAGGGCCTTGAGCGGCTACCTGAATTACTTAAACAACATAAACCCCGTTGGGTACTGATAGAACTGGGTGCCAACGATGGACTACGCGGTTTTCCCCCACAACAAACAGAACAAGATCTGCAACAGATCATTACTTTAGTGAAACAAGCCAATATTCAGCCTTTATTGATGCAGATCCGTCTGCCACCAAATTATGGGCGCCGTTATACCGAATCTTTTGCCAAGATTTACCCCAAACTGGCAGAACACAATCAAATCCCTCTGCTCCCGTTTTATATGGAACAAGTCGCTATTAAACCAGAGTGGGTGCAACAAGACGGATTACATCCCAATCTGGCAGCTCAACCATTTATCGCCGACTGGATGTCTGACACACTATCAGCACATCTTAATTATTCTTGAATAGTAAACTATTAGTTTCAACAAATTGATGTCTATAAACAGGTTAAAGTTATGCAAAAGTCAGTTCTTATCACAGGCTGTTCCAGTGGAATTGGTCTGGTGGCGGCCAAAACACTACATCAACGGGGCTACAGAGTATTAGCAGCTTGCCGGAAACCCGCAGATTTACAGCATATGCGCGAATTAGGACTGGAACCTATCGAATTGGATCTTGATGATAAAATGAGTGTGGAACGCGCCGCCGCCGAGGTCATCAGGCTAACCAATGGCCGTCTTTACGGACTGTTTAATAACGGCGGCTTTGGTATTTATGGCCCGCTTAATACTATCAGTCGTGAACAACTGGAACGGCAATTCTCCACCAATCTATTTGGTGCACATCAACTTACCTGCTTATTACTTCCAGCAATGCAACTTCATGGTGAGGGCCGTATTATCCAAACCAGTTCAGTTATGGGACTGATTTCAACCCCAGGCCGCGGTGCTTATTCTGCCAGTAAATATGCCTTGGAAGCATGGTCAGATGCCTTAAGAATGGAATTAGCCGGAACAGGAATTAAAGCTTGTCTAATTGTCCCTGGTCCGATAAAAACACGTTTTACAGAAAACGTGAATCAAACGCAAAGCGATAAGCCGGTCAGAAACCCCAGGATCGCCCGCCATTTTGCCCTAACCCCCGAAGCTGTTGTGCGCAAACTGATTCATGCTTTGGAAAGTCCTAACCCTAAATTACGTTATCCAGTGACTTGGATAACCCACGCAGTTACTATTATGCGCCGGATTTTGCCAGGAAGAGTAATGGATAAAATACTGAGTAAACAGAGTGGTACAACTTGAAAGTTAATAAAATAACCTCAATCTATTTAATTATACCCTGCAATAATCAAATTTAAGAGACTAATTATATGTTACCAACCTCTACTGGAATTAATGTTAACGAAAGCAACCTACATCAAACCGTTGAACAGTCTATGACTGTGCCTGTTTTATTTTATTTTTGGTCTGAACGTAGCTCACATTGCCAAGAATTAGGCGTAACACTGGATAAACTGGCAGCCGAATACGCAAATCAATTCATATTGGCAAAAGTAGATTGTGATAAAGAGCAAATGGTCGCTGCACAGTTTGGCTTACGCTCCATTCCTACAGTTTATATTATGCAACAAGGTCAACCCGTAGACGGTTTTCAAGGGCCACAACCTGAAAACGTGATTAGAGAGATGCTTGCTCGTGTATTACCGAAACCGGAAGAGTTGAAAGCCGCCCAAGCTGAGGAACTTATCGCCGAAGGAAAACATCAGGAAGCACTATCGTTATTGAAAGAAGCCTGGCAATTAGCGCCCAAAAACAGTGCAATTGCACTTATGTTGACCAAAGTGCAAATTATGCTCAATAATATAGAAGAAGCCCAGGAAATTCTGAGTCTTATTCCATTACAGGATCAAGACACTCATTATCACAGTTTACTGGCTCAAATTGAGTTACAAAAGCAAGCGGCGGATACACCAGAGATCCAACAATTGCAGCAAGAATTCGCCATTCAACCGGAAAATGCAGAGCTGGCTGTTAAGCTCGCGCTGAAACTGCACGAAGTCAGCCGTAATGAAGAAGCTCTGGAATTATTACTCAGCTTCCTGAAAAAGGACCTTTCTGCTGCCAACGGTGCGGTACGGAAAACAATGATGGATATTATGTCTGCAATGGGGACCGGTAATACCTTGGCTTCGAAATATCGTCGCCAGGTTTACTCGCTGCTTTACTGATTTATTTAATTGTAAGGAATTGCTATGGATTTATTCGCTTTTGGTGCCGTACCCATTTTGATATTTATTGCGGTGGTTATTGTCTTTACTTGCGTAAAAACAGTGCCACAAGGTTATCAATGGACGGTAGAACGTTTCGGCCGTTATACCCGAACTTTATTACCGGGTTTGCATATTATCGTCCCTTTTATCGATCGCATTGGCCGTAAAATTAACATGATGGAACAAGTGTTGGATATTCCTTCACAGGAAGTGATTTCCCGCGATAACGCCAATGTTACTATTGATGCAGTTTGCTTTATTCAGGTTGTCGATCCTGTTCGGGCTGCTTATGAAGTCAGCAACCTTGAACTATCCATTATCAATCTGACGATGACCAACTTCCGTACCGTTTTGGGTTCAATGGAATTGGATGAAATGCTGTCGCAGCGTGATTCTATCAACAGTCGTCTATTACATATTGTTGATGAAGCCACTAACCCATGGGGAGTGAAAATTACCCGTATTGAAATCCGTGATGTGCGTCCACCAAAAGAGTTGATCTCTGCCATGAACGCCCAGATGAAAGCAGAACGTACAAAACGTGCTGATATTCTGGAAGCAGAAGGTATCCGTCAGGCGGCTATTCTGAAAGCAGAAGGAGAAAAACAGTCTCAAATTCTGAAAGCAGAAGGGGAACGTCAATCGGCATTTCTCCAGGCAGAAGCACGTGAACGTGCCGCCGAAGCGGAAGCTCGCGCAACTAAAATGGTGTCCGATGCGATCTCTGACGGTAACATGCAGGCAATTAACTACTTTGTTGCCCAGAAATATACGGATGCACTGACCAGTATTGGCGCTTCCAGTAACAGCAAAGTCATTATGATGCCTCTGGAAGCGAGCAATCTAATGGGTGCGATTGGCGGTATTACTGAACTGATTGGCGAAAGCAAAAAAGGTAAATAACCATGATTGCACAGATTGCGGCGCAAACCCCTTGGCTCTGGTTCTCTTTTGGCGGCTTACTGTTAATTGCAGAGCTTCTGGGAACTGGCGGCTATCTATTATGGACGGGTATAGCCGCTATCGTTGTTGCGTTTGTCACCTGGCTGCTACCAGGAATAGATTGGGAATGGCAAGGCATTTTGTTTGCCACTCTGACGCTGCTTTCTGCAATGCTCTGGCGCTACTGGTTACGTCGCCGCCCATCAAAAGGCGGCGATACCCTGAACCAGAAAGACCACCAGCTCATCGGTATCCGAGCCAAACTGACTTCAGATACTGAAAATGGTTACAGCCGGGTCAAACTGGCGGATGGAAGCTGGCGAGTTCACTGTGATAGTGAACTACCAGCCCATACCGAAGTAGAAGTGATCGCTGTTGATGGCATTACCCTGAAAGTCAAACCGGTCAGTTCTCAGTGATGAGAGCAACAACCCGATAAATGATCTATGATGGGGCATGCAGCCCCGTCATCTCCAGGGCACTCTTCCGCCAAAGATAACAATTTACTTCTTATTTTCTGCAACTCTTCAATCGCTTTTTCTATTTCAGCCACTTTATGCAATGTTGCCGCTTTTACATCAGCACTATGACGATTGGGGTTGCGAAATAACACTAAAAACTCACGGCATTCATCAAGTGTAAAACCTACCTGTTTTGCCTGACGCAACAGCGTTAGTTCATCAATATGTTTCTGCTGATAATAACGGTAGCCGTTATCCCCCCTTTCCGGCGGCGTGATCAGATCCTTTTCTTCATAAAACCGGATCGCTTTGCTGGTAAGACCGGTTTTTTGAGCAATCTCACTAATGTTCATTTTTTCCCCTTGACCTTACCCTTGAGGGAAGGTTTAACCTTCGCAACAAGTCAGAAATTCACTTGAACTGTGTAGATATCATCAATTATCACACAGGTGTGAAGAATAATTACATCACTATGTGTTAGGAGTTTTTTTATGTCACACACAACTATTTTAACCTTGCAGGGACTCTCCTGTATGCACTGTGTTAACAATGTGAAAAAGGCACTAGCAAATCGTACAGATGTGGAACAGGCGGATATCACGATTGATTATGCCAAAATCATCGGTACAGCCTCTGCTGAATCATTAATCGAAACAATTCAAGCAGCAGGTTACGGTGCGATAATCGCCAGCCAACCTGATGTTGAATTGACACTCTCTGGACTGAGTTGCATGCATTGTGCCGGTACGACTCGTAAAGCGCTGGAAGCCGTAGATGGCGTTATTGCCGCAGAGGTGAATACCGAAACAGCTAAAGTTTACGGTAAAGCCGATGCCGATACCTTAATTGCCGCTGTTGAGCAGGCGGGTTATCAAGCAAAACTCGCTTCTGGTCAAAACTCCCCAAAATCTGAGCCGCTGACATTACCTGCTTCAAACAGACCGGAACCTTTGGCAGCGGCAACCTCCTCTGTTCCGGTCGAAAAAACTGACGTATCCGTTGTGAATGATAACGATGACAGCATCCAGTTGCTGTTGGATGGCATGACTTGCGCTAGCTGTGTGAATAAAGTTCAGAAAGCATTACAAGGCGTTGATGGCGTGGAAAATGCCAGAGTGAATCTTGCTGAACGCAGCGCTTTAATTACCGGTAGTGCCTCAGCGGAGGCACTGATTAAAGCAGTAGAAAAAGCCGGGTATGGCGCAGAACTGATTCAGGACGAAACTGAACGGCGTGAACGCCAGCAACAAGTTTCTGATGCTAATATGCGCCGTTTTCGTTGGCAGTCAGCATTAGCCTTAGTCGTCGGTATTCCCGTGATGGTATGGGGCATGATGGGCGATAATATGATGCTCACACCTGAAAACCATCATATCTGGCTGACTATCGGCGTTATCACGCTTGCCGTGATGATTTTTGCCGGTGGTCACTTCTATCGCAATGCGTGGCAAAGCCTGAAAAACGGCAGTGCGACAATGGATACATTAGTGGCATTGGGAACTGGCGCAGCCTGGCTTTACTCCATCAGTGTCAACCTATGGCCAGATATTTTTCCACCACAAGCTCGTCATCTCTATTATGAAGCCAGCGCGATGATTATCGGTCTGATAAACTTGGGGCATGCTCTGGAACAACGTGCCCGTCAGCGTTCTTCAAAAGCACTGGAGCGTCTGCTGGATCTGACACCACCGACTGCCCGTGTGGTGACAGGAGATGGCGAAAAAGAGATGCGATTGGCTGACGTCAAACCCGGCATGACGTTACGTCTGACAACCGGTGATCGCGTTCCCGTTGATGGTGAAATCATTCAAGGTGAGGTTTGGATAGATGAGGCAATGCTCACCGGTGAGCCGATTCCACAGCAAAAAACCAAAGGCGATAACATTCATGCCGGTACGACGGTGCAAGACGGTACAGTACTGTTTACTGCCGCCGCGGTTGGCAGCCAGACAACATTAGCTCGAATTATTAAACTGGTCCGTCAGGCACAAAGCAGTAAGCCAGAAATTGGTCAGTTAGCAGATAAAATTTCCTCCGTGTTTGTTCCCGTTGTTGTCGCAATTGCCCTGATTGCCGGTGCTATTTGGTATTTCGTTGGGCCAGCACCACAGATGATGTATTCATTGGTCATTATTACCACTGTGTTGATTATTGCCTGCCCCTGTGCCCTTGGGCTGGCGACCCCGATGTCAATTATCTCTGGTGTCGGCCGAGCAGCAGAATTCGGGGTACTGGTTCGGGATACCGATGCACTGCAACAAGCTAGCACATTGGATACCATTGTTTTCGATAAAACCGGTACGCTGACGGAAGGTATGCCTCAATTGACTGATATACATACCTTTAATGGGTACAGTGAACAAGAGGTATTGCGTTGGGCGGGTGCACTGGAAAAAGGTTCTAACCATCCATTAGCCAAAGCCATTCTTGCTAAAGCCGAAGGGCTGGAATTACCGCAAGTTGAACAATTCCGCACTCTGGCTGGGCTGGGTATCAGTGGTGAAGTCAATGGCACAACCTTGTTGCTAGGTAATCAAGCCTGGCTAGAACAAAATCAAGTCGATACGCAAGAATTAAAACCGCTGATTGCTCAACAGGCAGAACACGGCATCACACCGGTTCTTCTGGCAGCAGGAGGTAAAGCGGCGGCAGTGCTATCAATTCGCGATCCACTGCGTGAAGATACCATGACTGCATTGCAACGATTACATCACCAAGGCTACCGTTTAGTGATGCTAACCGGTGACAACCCGGCTACTGCCAATGCGATTGCAAAAGAAGCGGGTATTGATCAAGTGATTGCGGGTGTATTGCCTGATGGCAAAGCTGAAGCTATCCAGAAATTGCAAGCAGCAGGTCGCAAGGTTGCTATGGTGGGGGATGGCATTAACGATGCCCCAGCCCTAGCGCAGGCTGATGTGGGCATTGCAATGGGAGGTGGTAGCGATATCGCCATTGAAACCGCCGCAATAACGCTAATGCGTCATAGTCTACATGGTGTGGCTGATGCGGTTGAGCTATCCAAAGGCACTCTGCGCAATATGAAACAAAACCTATTAGGCGCATTTATCTACAACACATTGGGGATTCCCATTGCCGCTGGTGTGCTCTATCCCTTTACTGGAACCCTGTTAGATCCGGTAGTCGCAGGTGCGGCAATGGCGCTGTCTTCAATTACGGTGGTGAGTAATGCTAACCGCTTATTGAGGTTTAAACCTAAAACCACGAAAATGAGTTAGATTTAGTGATATTGGGGTAAATTGTAAAAATTTGTCATCCCTGCACTCTTTACACTTTTACCCTATCACCCCTCGCCAATTTGTGGACAAATTACTTCAGTTATAACCACCTCTGCTGACTGGCTGCGATTAATGCAGCCCAGCCATCGGGCGGATTTCCTCGTCCCAACATCTTCTCAAAGACTGTATAGGGATCGGACTTACTACCTTCCGAACGCAAGGTCTCCTCATCGTTGATCCAGGCATACACAATGATCCTAGCTCTGGAATCATAACGGAAGAACAAGCGGAACCTTCGACCAATTTTAGCTCGCCGCCAGTGGCGATAGGCGGCCCCTAAGGTATTAACTTGCCGATACTCGTTCCGGGAAGGATCACTTGGCACCACATCTAGAATCAATTTGCTCAACGCCCGAAACAGCTTGACATTCGAATTGCTCTCAAACCCGTGAGGATCACTCTTCTCGGCCCTTTTTACTGCATCATGCAGCTTCCGAAGCTGTTGTATCACACATGAGTGATACAACAGTGTCCATCCATGTCGCTGCATCAAATCACCACATCTCCGTCAATATTCTCATTCAGATCGATAGCGTGACCAGCATTGTACTGCATAGCCTCTTCCAGTTCCTTAGGTAAACCACTCACATGATGCCCAGCCTGAATATCCGCAGACAATAGCTCAAGGAATGCCCCAATGACAGGATCTTCATGCTCAATCCCTACACGAGTCACGACTACCTCACCATCACGCAACTCAAAGGCCAGCTTACTACCTGTATCAACACCTAATGCCTGACGGATAGACCTAGGTATCGTTATCTGGCCTTTGGAAGTCAATGTTGCAAGTTCATAGATAGATGTCATAACAAATCTCCAATTATTACTTCAATCAAAGTGTAAGGAATATTCCTTACATCGTCAAGATAACCTAGTAACGGTGAATATCAATCTACTGACTCTCTATACCCGTCATCTTTCAAGTTGCCTCTTTGTTGGCTGCACTCACTCACCCCGGTCACAGAGTTATCTATGCTCCCGGGGATTCGCTCCCTTGCCGCCGCGATGCATCTTGAAATCCATAGGGTATATACCCAAGAGACTGTGATAGGTGCTAAAAGGCTAGTAAGATAAATGGAAGGAACAGGAAAAATCTCCTTGTATACTGACACTAATAAAAAGAAACATTCAATGGAAATAAATAAAGATACAGCGGAAGTACAGCTATAATATTGATAATCACCTTAAAAATATAAATGCTAAACCGGAACACAAATGGGACGACTGATTAAACACCTTACCAATATATTGGGAATAAAGTCTTCCCACCGTTATCCCTATCCCGCTCACGATATTACACTGGCAGGTGATAGACATTTGCACCTGGTAGGCAGTATTCACATGGGTACGAAAAATATGTTCCCACTTTCGGAAATATTGATAGAACAACTTAATCTATCCGATACATTAATCGTGGAAGCAGATATTATTCAGGCAGATTCCCCATTTCATGATGAATTTCAATCATATCACCGCATCGAACAACGTTTATCTTCTGAGATGTACCAGAATTTTCAAGACTGCTGCAATGAAATCCAACAGCAGGAAGAATTCCTCAATTTATTACCCTCATGGCAAATCGCTTTAATTTTACAAGCAGGACAAGCACAAAACCTTGGATTGCATCCCCACTACGGTATCGATTATCAGCTACTGAATTCAGCCAAAGCGCAAGGGAAAACGGTTATTGAACTAGAAGGTACTGAATCACAAATTAATTTACTTAATCAAATTCCCAATAACGGCCTGCCACTACTGGAAGATACATTAACCCATTGGCACGCAAATGCCCGCGCTTTACAAACCATGATCAGTTGGTGGATGGACTATCAACCTGAACAGCAAGAGCATGCTTTACCAACAACTTTTAGTAAAGAGATATACCAACTATTGATGACTGAACGTAATAAACGATGGAATAAGCGTTTACGGAAATTACCTACCGGTCGATATCTTGTCGCTGTTGGTGCTTTGCATCTGTATGGTGAAGGGAATTTGCCTCAGATGCTGACAGAAGAACAGGATTAAAAAAAGGCCAATATTACATACATTGCTATAATATTGGCCAATCATATGAGGAATAATCTGTCATTTTCGTTGTTCTTATTAAGTTCGGGATATTACCTGTTTGTATACAAGCAACAGAGCCATAGTCAGATTATCAATTCCATCATTCCATTTCATCCGTTATCCTTAATTATAAAATTACCCTATGTAATGAAATTATGACACCTGCGATCATTTTGTTAGAAAAACAGAAAGTTAGCTTCTCTCTTCATACCTATGAGCACGACAAAAATGAGCATAACTTTGGTGATGAAGCAGTGAGGAAATTAAGACTCAATGCCAAGCAAGTATTCAAGACCTTGCTGGTTGCACTTAATGGTGAGGCTAAAAATTTGGTGGTAGCCGTCACCCCCGTTTCAAGTGAGCTGGACTTAAAAAAGGTCGCCAAAGTTTTTAAAGTCAAAAAAGCAGAAATGGCTGATCCCCAAATCGCCCAGAAAGTGACAGGGTATCTCGTCGGCGGGATCAGTCCGTTAGGACAGAAAAAACACTTGCCAACAGTTATTGATAACCAAGCGCAACAGTTCCCAACTATATTTGTCTCGGGTGGTAAACGAGGGTTAGATATTGAATTGGCGTCGTCTGATCTCTGTAGGTTAGTGAGAGGCAATTTCGCTGATATTGCAAAAACTTAAATTATTGCCCCAAAAGGGCGGCCAAAATTGCAGCCCTTTCGATTTATCATTCTGTCAGGGATTATTGATAAATAATTTCACCCTTTGGCTCATAATCAGCCGCTTTCAGTGGTGAATGCTTCTCGATATAGTCTTTCAAAACTTCTGCATCAATAAAACCGGTGTTGACATAGGTTGGATAATTATCAACACGTGGATAGCCATCACCACCAATAGCATTAAAGTCAAGCATTGCCATGCGGTAAGTTTTATTCGGCTCTAGTGGCTTTCCACCGATTTTTACCTCTTTAACACTTTTACCATCAGCAATCAGGCTAACATTCAAAAACTGTGCATAAGCACCAGAGTCAACTTTCATATTAGCAATCGCCGCCAGATATTGTTTGACTTCATTGCCTTTCATATCAACGTAAACCAATGTGTTGGCAAATGGATGCACTTTCAACACATCTTTATAAGTGATATCACCTGATTCAATCGAATCGCGAATACCACCACCACTCATAATCGCAAAATCAGCACCCGCGCGTTCCATCATGGCAGAAAGAACAACATGAGCCATATTAGTCTGAACAAAACGAACTTTGCTGCGATCCCCTTCCAATTTACCCTCAATAGAACCCACTTTCACACCAAGTTGTTTATCACCTTTATCTTGATAAGGCATCAGCAACTTTAACATATCCGGGTTTTGTGCAATTTCATGAGTGTAGTAAGCACGTTCAGTAGAACCATCTTCCTTCTGCACTTTCTTTTTGAGGTTAATAGGGATCAACTGATAGTGAGTCAGCTTTAATTCACCATTACGGAACTGGAAGTCAGCACGACCAACATATTTACCCCACTCATGAGCCTGAACAATCCAGGTACCGTTCTGACGATCCGGCGAACATGGGGTTCCTGGCACATAATCGATCTGCTTATAATTTTTATTTTCCGCAGACATACAGACCGGATCTTGTGAGTGACCACCGACAATCATATCCAGATAGCCCGCAGGCAAACTGCGAGCCATTTCAACATCACCCGGCGCATTAGAACCATGATTACCGTTGTCATAGTGCCCCATATGGGTTGCGGCAATAATCACATCTGGCTTTTCATCTCTCTTTAGTTCTTCAACAACCATTTTGGCTTCTGTCGCAGGAACACGAAATTCAACATCAGGAAAATTAGCCGGGTTACCGATTTTCGCCGTATCATCAGTCGTCAGGCCAATAACTGCAATTTTCACACCCTGTTTATCGAAAATGGTATAAGGTTTGAACAAACGTTTGCCAGTGCTTGTTTGGTAAATATTGGCAGCCAGAAATGGAAAAGTTGCCCATTTTTCCTGTTGACGCAGTATTGACAGAGGATTATCAAACTCATGGTTACCCAACGCCATTGCATCATAGCCCACCAAGTTCATGCCTTTAAAATCAGGTTCGGCATTTTGCAGATCAGATTCTGGTACACCGGTATTAATATCTCCGCCGGAAAGCAGTAACACACTACCCCCTTTTTTCACGACCTCCTGACGGATTTCATCAACTACCGTTTTTTGAGCGGCTAAACCATACTCACCATAATCGTTACGCCAAAAATGACCATGATGGTCATTGGTGTGCAAAATAGTAATGTTATAGGTTTTATCCTTCTCCCATGCATTTGCGATTGCTGGAAGTAGTGCTATAGATACAACCAAAGCACAAGCTGAGGTCTTGAACGAGAATTTCATGGTATATCTCCATGTTTTTTTAGTGAATAGCCATGCAAAAACAGCTTTTAAAGCTAACAAGGCGGGATAAATTGATCATTTCTTGAGACAGGTTATGTTATGCAGTTATTAACACATGTTTTGTTTCGTCTTTGCGAGAATACTATATACCCGTCATCTTTCAAGTTGCCTCTTTGTTGGCTGCACTCGCTCACCCCGGTCACATCGTTATCTATGTTCCCGGGGATTCACTCCCTTGCCGTCGCGATGCATCTTGAAATCCATAGGGTATAAAACTATATCCAAGATAGTAAAAAATCAACTCTCTACCTAATATGTATTAAAATTCAACAAATATACTGACTATTGATTAAGACAGGTTGGCAGCTAATATGAGCGAACAAAGCAATACCACCATAGTTCCATCTCACCCCAAAAAAACCAGGAATACCGTTTTTACTATTCTTGGAGCAATCAGTGTTTCACACTTATTGAACGATATGATCCAATCGCTAATTCTAGCAATTTATCCTTTACTACAATTAGAATTCAACCTGAGTTTTGTGCAAATCGGTATGATCACCCTGACTTATCAGATTACCGCCTCTTTATTACAACCACTGATAGGTCTCTATACTGATAAACATCCACAGCCCTATTCATTACCTGTTGGAATGAGTTTCACCTTATCCGGTCTATTATTGCTGGCCTATGCCAACAATTTCCCGTTAATTCTATTAGCATCTGCATTAATCGGAACAGGTTCTTCGGTATTCCACCCGGAATCGTCGCGCGTAGCACGTATGGCATCCGGGGGTCGCCACGGACTAGCTCAATCTCTTTTTCAAGTCGGCGGTAATTTTGGCAGCTCCCTTGGACCATTGCTGGCCGCTCTGTTTATTGCTCCCTATGGCAGAGGCAACGTTGGCTGGTTTTCTTTGGCAGCATTACTGGGTATCATCGTGCTGCTACAGATCAGTAAATGGTATAACACTCAGAATTATATCAAGAAAAACCAAGCCAAAACTGGCCCTGCCATTAAAGTTTTATCAAGAAAAACCGTGATAGGTTCCTTAGTTATTTTGCTAATCTTAATCTTTTCCAAATATTTTTATCTCACCAGTATCAGTAGCTATTATACTTTTTACTTAATACACAAATTTGGCATTTCTGTACAAAGCGCCCAGTTTCATCTGTTTATTTTTTTATTCGCAGTTGCAGCAGGAACCATTATTGGTGGACCGCTTGGTGACAGGATCGGCAGAAAGTATGTTATCTGGATATCTATCCTTGGAGTTGCACCTTTTACCTTAGTTCTGCCTTACGCTTCTCTGTACTGGACAAGTATTCTATCAGTGATTATTGGTGTGATTCTGGCATCTGCGTTCTCTGCAATCCTGGTATACGCTCAGGAACTTATTCCAGGTAAAACCGGGATGGTATCCGGCCTGTTTTTCGGGCTGGCTTTTGGTATGGGAGGTATTGGCGCAGCGGTACTTGGTGATATTGCGGACAGAACAAGTATTGAACTGGTTTATCAGATTTGTGCTTTTCTGCCGTTACTTGGAATATTTACCGCTTTATTACCTAATATAGAAGATAAGAATTAGAAAAATCACCATGCAACCCCACATAAAAGTTAATTTTTATGTGGGAATAGTGCTTGTTTACCTCATAAATATTCAAATAGAGCAACACAAATACCTGTTACGGGTAGTTTAATCCTTTCAATCTATATTTTTTGATGTTTTATTCATTTTTTTAGCGAATTTACCTCGAATTATCTATAAAATACAGTTACACCTACCTCTTCACTATGCTATTTACTAGCCTCAGCAAGAAGGAGTCTTAATGGAGCACTCGACACCACTTATCACCACTATCGTTGGCGCGTTCTTTATCGCTTATCTGCTTGGTATGCTGGCACAACGCCTGAAAATCTCACCGCTGGTTGGTTACCTTACTGCGGGAGTACTCGCTGGTCCTTTCACTCCTGGTTTTGTCGCTGATGCATCACTGGCCCCCGAGCTGGCAGAAATTGGTGTCATCTTATTGATGTTTGGTGTCGGACTGCATTTTTCACTCAAAGATCTGTTAGCAGTAAAATCTATTGCTATCCCTGGTGCTATTGCACAAATACTGGTCGCGACACTACTCGGAGTAGGGCTATCAGCAATACTGGGTTGGGAATTATTTAGCGGTATCGTCTTTGGTCTCTGTCTATCAACCGCCAGTACCGTTGTTCTGTTACGAGCGCTAGAAGAGCGCCAACTAATCGATAGCCAACGAGGTCAAATAGCTATTGGCTGGCTGATTGTCGAAGATCTAGCGATGGTGCTGACTCTGGTATTACTGCCCGCGGCTGCCGGTATTCTTGGTAATAAGGAAGCCAATATTGGGCAATTAATTATAGAGCTCGCCATGACAATCGGTAAAGTTATCGCTTTTATCTTGCTGATGATTGTTGTTGGCCGCCGTCTAATCCCGTGGGTACTGGCAAAAACCGCGAGTACCGGCTCCAGGGAACTATTTACCCTTGCTGT
The DNA here is from genome assembly GCF_025384895.1 of Photorhabdus kayaii. NCBI lineage: Bacteria > Pseudomonadati > Pseudomonadota > Gammaproteobacteria > Enterobacterales > Morganellaceae > Photorhabdus > Photorhabdus kayaii. The sequence goes on along the minus strand of NZ_JAJAFZ010000007.1, from coordinate 91,331 downwards.
ACTGGTTATCGCCTTAGGTATCGCTTACGGTGCCGTTGCTCTGTTTGATGCCTCATTCGCACTAGGCGCGTTCTTCGCCGGTATGGTATTAAACGAATCAGAACTAAGCCACCGTGCCGCCCAGGATACGCTGCCACTCAGAGATGCTTTCGCCGTATTATTCTTCGTTTCTGTTGGCATGCTGTTCGACCCAATGGTCCTCATTCAACAGCCCCTATCGATATTGGCAACGTTGGCAATCATTATTATTGGTAAGTCCGCCGCGGCAATGTTACTTGTAAAGATGTTCGGCCACTCACGCCGGACCGCGTTAACGATTTCAGTCAGCCTGGCGCAAATCGGTGAATTTGCCTTTATTCTGGCTGGTCTTGGGGTTGCACTCGGCCTGCTTGATGGAAATGCCCGTAACCTTGTTCTGGCTGGCGCGATTGTTTCTATCATGCTAAATCCAGTTCTATTTAGTCTGTTGGATCGCTATCTGGAAAAAACAGAAACTATTGAGGAACAGTTACTGGAAGAAACGTTGGAAGAAGAGACGCAAATTCCTGTCGATATCTGCGGCCACACTATCGTTGTCGGCTACGGGCGTGTCGGCAGCTTACTATGCCAACGCTTGCAGGAAAAAGAGATCCCTCTGGTTGTTATTGAAAACACCAGAGCCAAATTTGAGGAACTCGGTGAACAAGGTATTAGTGCAATCATGGGCAACGCTGCCAGCAAAGATATTATGTCACTGGCACGCTTAGATTGCGCCTGCTCCCTCCTACTGACTATTCCTAATGGCTATGAAGCAGGTGAGATTGTCGCCTGTGCAAGGGAAGCACGCCCGGATATTAATATTATCGTCCGAGCCGACTATGACGATGAAGTTACCTATATCACAGAGCGTGGAGCTAGCCACGTCATTATTGGTGAGCATGAAATTGCTAAAACAATGGCAACTGTATTCGCCAACAGTGAGCAAAGCTATTCGATTGAACCACCTCCAGCATCGCCTTTTTCGCCATTACTTTGAGGAAAGTGACTGCTGATGGAATCATTCCCTATTCCTTGCCGAGTAGGGATCATGAACCGTTCTTATCACTTAAGTATCATTGATAAGAACGGCTCAGAGGGAACAAAACTTTCAGTTGAAGTATTGCTTTACTCAATTCTGTACAACAAAAATCAATCGGATTATCAATTAATCCTTAGCCCATTTAAAACAAGATTCAGCAACCCATTGAGGTAAATATTTTTTATTAATAGCGGGTAAATACCATGTATTGAATTTTTTGCGTTGCTTAACATGATCATGGTATTTACCCAGCTACAACAAGGAAACTCTATACCCGTTATCTTTCAAGTTGCCTCTTTGTTGGCTGCACTCGCTCACCCCGGTCACATAGTTATCTATGCTCCCGGGGATTCACTCCCTTGCCGCCGCGATGCATCTTGAAATCCATAGGGTATATACAATCCAAGCTACCTTCAACCACTATTAGCTTAATGAGACTATTAATGAAAAAGCCAATCAGTCGGGAGGGCACAATATCAAATATCCGATTACGTCAAAGATATAAAACACCTTTCATTGACGTGTAAAACATTGAAACAGAGAAAACACATAGCACTAAAGAAGCAAGACGATAAAACAAATCGGGTTTTAAAATTCCTTTTCCCAGCTTTCCTACATATAGCATTTTCCCAACCCCCACCCAAATCAGGGAAACGGGTAATAATGCACAAACAAAAACCGTCATGCATGGGATGTATTCTGACCACAAAGTAAATGCAGTAAGAGGAAATATATATGTAGCAAACACAAAAGCCTTAGGATTAAGCAACGTGGCAAATAATACCGTGATAAAATGGATTTTTACTACGTTCTTGTCTAATGAGAAATGCCAAACTTTAAAAGCTAGATAAGCAATGTATGTCGAAGCACACATCTTTAAGATAACCAGTAACCATATGAAAGCATGAGAGACTGTAGATAAAAATAACCCCCACAAACTAATTGCTATTATATAACCCAATGCCTCAGCTAATATCAGCCTGAGTGTACTAATAAAACCATGTGAATATCCAGATGATACCAAAAGAGTATTTGTTGGTCCCGGCATAATTAAGACCATACTCACCATGCTGGCAATTCTTATATAATCGTAGTAACTATTCATAGTATCCTCAGTGGCTGTTATACATAATAATTAATTATTTGAAATATAATAGGAAATTTTCAGTAAAAAATTTCATCACGCCCCCCATCTCTTTAAATTAACAATAATAAGTTACGGTCATTAAATACCATTACTTTCACTTAATAGCTATTAGGTTCGTCTTTTCTCTCAATGTTAGTAATCTCAATAACTCCAATTCAGTAATAAAATATACAAAAAATATGAAATTCCGTATTAACCTCGGGAATACTCCTAAAATATAGCAGCTCCAATCCATATATAACTAATATCATTTCTATATATGGTCGATATCATTTCAATATATAAAGAATATCATTTCAATACACAGCGAGTATCATTTCAGTATATTACTAATAAAGGAGTATTCTTTAGCCAATCATCTTGATTATAATTAGTAGAATCAACAATTGAAAAATCAGTTTCAATATTTTTAAAAATTGTGATTTTAGTCCAAATTCTTCCTTTAGCTAAGCCCTACTAGAATAAACAGAAAATGAGGTAAATAATCAAATCAGCATGAACCGGATTGGTGATTTTAGCGGGATCTAACTATATTATCAATGCGCCTCCATGTGGAATTTTCATATATAAAACAAAATGATAATTAAAAGAGAAAAAACAAACAGAGAATTCAATTTGCATATTATTGTTATCTTAGTCATATAAATATTCTATTCTAGGACATTTTTAAATATTATTTGAATTTATTTAAACAGATATATATACCCTATGGATTTCAAGATGGATCGCGGCGGCAAGGGAGCGAATCCCCGGGAGCATAGATAACTATGTGACCGGGGTGAGTGAGTGCAGCCAACAAAGAGGCAGCTTGAAAGATGACGGGTATAAATAAGAATAAGATACTTTGCCTTTTATAAATTCGACAAAAATCATTGCTATTAATAAAATAAACTCTAACTACCATTTACAATCTTAATAAATGATTTTATAGCTAAATTTCGGCACCTCATTAATTTATACGGTGCCGAAATTTTAAAATTATCGTTCCCAGTAAGATTCTTCCAAACTATCTTCTTTTTCGGGCAAACCACGGCTTAATCGTGGGGAATGCTGACTCAATACCTGATAGCTAACTCTGTTGGCATATTTACATACCTGAGCAAGTGATGAATATGTTAGATAAGTACGGATATGTTTACTGGAATTAGGCACATTCATTCTGTGGTGATTGTTGGCCGTTATATCATGCAGCAAAGCAGATAAAGCACCATCACCTGCCCCATTGGTATTCATGATTTTTTCTGGTCCCCCCATATAAGGTTCAATATGGGAATAAACTTTCATCGGGATTTGACAATCAGATTTACGCATAGCACGACTGAACTCATAACGGTTAAATTCAGCAATAGCACCCGGTAACAATGGATGGGTTGTCTGACGCATATAATCTTTTTCCGTATAACCTGCCATATATAATCCAGCCGGACCTGCGGTACACAAAACTAAATCGACCCAATCTAGTGCTATATCCGAAGCCAATAGTGGATCACTGAAACCAGTAAGCTCATAAGCTTCATCTTCATTCATTGCCAGAACCGAAATATTCTCAACCAGAAAATCACGCCACCATTGTGGATCATCAGCAATAACATATTTCGTCCCTAGCGTCAGAACCACAGGTACACTATGCTTTTTAGCATATTCGATAGCTTTCATGGTTGCTTCTGGCATTGGTTCTCCCGGTTTACAACGAATCAAGTAAGCAGTTAATACCAAAGCAGAAGCTTCAGCAATAATCTTCTCAGGAATACTTTCCGGTTTAAGTTGATTCATTTGCCCAGGACTGATGGCAAAAGTCCGCTCACCATTTTCCGTTACTAATGTAAAACAGCGACCAATTGCTCCGCTCACTCCCTGTAAATAGTTCAGATCAGTACGGCTAGACGTGTTACATAAGTAGCGGTAAGCATAACCGCCAATCTGAATATTACTACACATAGTACCCAGTAAGACGGAACGATCATCGGCAAGAACTGAGTAATTATGTAAAGTATTACCAATAGTGCCACCAGCAAATTCGTGGCTAATAAGATTATTATCAGTAAGTTCTTTATACAAGGTTTCAGCTACATCATCTTCAATAACTAATGAATGCCCTTGGCTAAGGTTATAGCGCTGGATAAAATCTTCATCTACTTTCGCCTCAATATCCACTAATGTCTGATCGATACCAACGATATAAGCTCGGTTATTCTCACCATCCATCATCTCTTTAATTGGCTGGAGTAAAGGATCACGCAGACTGACGGGAAAATAGTGTTTTGATTTACGTTTACCAGGGAATTTCATTTTTGATTGATGCTATAACGCCAAAAGGTGCAGCATATTAGCACAATAAAAACTGACAGGCAGCAAATGTCACTACGACATTTACTGCCAAGGAAAACTTAAGCCGCTTGCTGACGACTACGTACCATATGACGAATTAGAACAGACACCACAGCCAAGATCAGCCCAAGAAAAGCACTGCCCATTAAGATAAGTAGACGCTTCGGTGAATCTTTCGCTGTCGGCTCATAAGGAGCCTGCATATATCTAAATGGTTGGAAGTTAACTTTATCTACTTTAAGTGCTTTCAGCTCTTCTATATAGAACAAACGGTTACGTAAGTCAGCATCAATCAAGGTGGGATCTTTTATCTCCTCTGTAATTTGCAACTTACGTTGTAATGCATCAGCCCCCAAAGCAATGGAATAATCTGGATCGTCTTTGATCATTGCTCCTTCACTGGAAATAGGCTTTTTAATTCCTGCCGAATTAGCGATAGATAATGCATGTTTCAATCGCTCAATATTAGCTTCCTGTATATTATTCACACGGTTTAAATCAACGTTATACAAACCTTCAGAGTAATTAAGCTTTTGTTTTACTATATCACTTAATTCACTCTTCACCTGTTCATGGACAACAGACGACGCATAGTCAATATAGCCATTTAACAGATTATATGCATCTTCTGCGGTTTCGGCACTGAAGGTCAATTTAGTTTCACCGTTTTCATCATCTTTTTCCGCTTTTGAAGAAGATGAAATATTATCATTCACAATCTTTTCAATAAGTTTTCTTTTTGCAAATGGTGAATGATCACCTGATTCAGCCACCAGATTTTTAAAATATTCTGTATTAACCAGATATTCTTCACGCAAAACCCGTGAATTAAAATTATTTAAAAAATTATTATACAGTGACGATGAAGTTACTGATGGTTGTAAACTTAAAACCTCTAACTTAGTCAGGAGATCTCTAAGTGGTTGTATCTCTTCAAGTTGAGGCTTAACAATAGAAGCCGAACTGCTCCACTTTTGTGGCATCAAAGATGCCGCTACAAAGCCGATAACAGCAAAAAGGATAGTAATAGTGATAATCAATAACTTTGATTGAAATAAAACAGAGAATAACTCAAACAAATCAATTTCATCATCTTGTTTTGAATTGTGATAATTAAAATATTCTTCACTGAAATTAGTGCTTTTAATCGGTTTATTACTCATTATTTATATCCAAATTCAAATATGCTGTTACTAATTGATATACAAAACATCATCCCACTGGGCCTATAGGTTAATTCCCATTTACTCTGAAACAAGTATGGCAGTTCCACTAGGCTGGCATCCGTGTAGCAATATACCTTAAAAAGCCAATGAACCCTAATGATAGATTAATCCTATCACTATTCATTCCTGTTTCTGACAAACCCGTTGACCAACTCTTCAAGTAGTAAAATATGACTAGCGTTGTCGTTAAGCGCCGGAATATATTCAAATTTTTCCCCACCTGCATTAAGAAACATCTCTTTATTTAGCTGTTTTATCTCTTCCAGCGTTTCCAGACAATCAGACGAAAAACCAGGGCAAAGTACCTGAATATGTTTTATTCCCTGATTAGGTAGAGTTTGCATCGTTTGATCTACGTATGGTGTCAACCATTGCTCACGACCGAAACGTGATTGATAAGCCATCATTACCTGCTCTGCCGGATAATTAATTGCTTGCTTTAGCAATCGTGTTGTTAACTTACACTGCTCAGCATAAATATCGCCCGTATCAACAAAACGCTGCGGAATGCCATGATAGGAAAGCAATAATCTGTCTGGTTGACCATGCTTATCGAAACTCTGTTCAATAGTTTCTTTCAGTGCAGAAATATAAGCCGGATGATCAGCATAACTACGAATAAAGTGAATTCCAGGAATAGTTCGGTATTTTTGCAATACCAGACTGACACCATCAAATACAGCCGCAGATGAGGAACCAGAATATTGGGGATAAAGTGGTAAAACAATCAGCTGCTCAACATTCTGCTTAAGTAAGTTGTCAATCGCTTGTTCAAGAGATGGAGAACCGTAATTCATTCCCAGTTCAACAGGTATGTCAGCAAGTCTTTCTGCCAGTAATTTCTGTTGCCGACGGCCATGTACTAATAGAGGAGAACCTTCATCAGTCCAAATTTTCTGGTATAACTTTGCTACACGTGAGGAGCGGAAAGGCAAAACAAAACCATATAATATTGGCTTCCAGATAAATCGAGATAAATCTATGACTCTTTTATCGCTAAGAAACTCAGCTAAATAACGTCTTATAGCCGCAGTTGTCGGTTTATCAGGAGTGCCAAGATTAACTAATAAAACACCAAATTTACCGTTGTTCATTATGTCGATCCTTCATTGTTTCGCTAGTGAAAACCCTAGCATAATAAAATACAGATGAAAATCATGTTTATCTACGAAAACAATGAGGAAAAATCGACTAATTTACCTGATACAGTAAATAAATAATATAGGATAAGGCGACTTATTAGTCGCCCTCTAAGAATCATTCAGGTTGATTAATCCAAAATTTTAGATAATTCTTCACTAATCTCAGATACCTTACGAGTACCATCAATTCTAAAATATTTGGTATAATCTGCCTCTGCTTCTTTTTGATAGTAGGATACTAAAGGTGCTGTCTGCTGATGGTATTCAACTAAACGTTTACACACGATATCTTCGTGATCGTCTTTACGAACAGTCAACTCTTCACCCGTAACATCATCCTTGTTTTCCACTGCTGGCGGATTAAATTTAATGTGATAAACACGGCCAGATGGCGCATGTATACGGCGTCCAATGATACGTTCAATAATGAGTTCATCGGGAACATCGAATTCCAAGACATAATCAACATTAATACCCGCTTCTTTCATTGCATCAGCCTGGGGGATAGTACGGGGGAACCCATCCAGCAAGAAACCATTGCGGCAATCATCTTGTTTGATGCGCTCTTTGACCAAAGCAATAACCAGTTCATCAGTAACCAGCTTACCATGATCCATCAGCGCTTTTGCTTTTAAACCCAATTCTGTGCCAGCCTTAACCGCAGTACGCAACATATCACCAGTAGAAATTTGAGGTATCCCATATTTCTCCACGATAAATTGCGCCTGAGTCCCTTTACCGGCGCCCGGAGCGCCCAGCAGAATGATACGCATTGCGTAAATCCCCTTGCTAGTTAGTTTTTATATTTTGAGAAAACGAGCCACCATACCATTTAGCATGGGGTTCGCTCAAGGAAACAGGTAAACGATTTCGTGATATTTTTCTGTAAAAATAAACCACGCCCATCTCATAGGCGTGGTTTCCAATCGTCACCAAAAAATGATTAAATCAAGCTTTCTCAGACAACAATAGCTGATTCATACGGCGAATAAACTGATTTGGGTCTTCCAACGTGCCACGCTCAGCAAACAATGCCTGATCAAGCAACAGTTCAATCCAATCCGCGAATTGAACTTCATCACTGATATCAGAAGCCAGTTTTACCAACTGATGATCAGGATTCAGCTCAAAATTGTACTTAACGTCCGGCACCTGTTGACCAGCCGCAGCAAACAATTTCGCCATCTGCGTGCTCATTTCATCCACATTTGTTGTGACAATTGCTGGAGTATCAGTCAGACGGTGAGTCAATTTAACCTCTTTTACTCGATCACCAAGCAATGTTTTTACACGCTCAACAAACGGCTCCAGCTGCTTTTCAATTTCTTCCTGTTCGGCTTTGTTTTCATCTGCCAGTTTATCCAGGGATTCATCGGCTTTACTGACTGACTGGAATTTTTTACCATCAAAATCAGTGAGGTATCCCATCATCCATTCATCAATGCGATCTGACAGTAACAGAACTTCAATACCTTTCTTACGGAACAACTCCAGATGAGGACTGTTTTTCGCCGCAGCATAACTGTCTGCGGTGATGTAGTAAATCTTATCCTGACCTTCCGTCATCCTACTAACATACTCTTCCAGAGAAACTGTTTGTGCCGAGCTGTCATTATGAGTAGAAGCAAAACGTAGCAATTTAGCGATAGCTTCTTTGTTGGTACTATCCTCTGCCGGGCCTTCTTTCATTACCAGACCAAACTGTTGCCAGAATTGCTGGTACTTTTCTGCATCATCTTTCGCCAGTTTATCCAGCATCTGTAATGCACGTTTGGTCAATGCATTACGTAAATTACGGGTAATAGAATTATCTTGTAAAATTTCACGGGAAACGTTTAGCGGTAAGTCGTTGGAGTCAATCAAACCACGGACAAAGCGTAAATAGTTCGGCATAAACTGTTCCGCATCATCCATAATAAACACACGCTGGACATACAATTTCAGCCCGTGCTTATGCTCACGGTTCCACATATCCCACGGAGCCTGAGATGGAATATAGAGCATGCTAGTATATTCCTGTTTACCTTCTACGCGGTTATGGCTCCAGATCAGCGGATCAGTAAAATCATGAGAAATATGTTTGTAGAACTCTTTATACTCTTCATCTGTAATTTCAGATTTACCACGAGTCCATAAAGCTTGAGCTTTATTAATCTTCTCCCAAGTTACTGTATCCTCTTCACCCTCTTCTTCGCTCTTATTTTTGGTTTCAATTTCAACCGGCAAGGCAATATGGTCAGAGTATTTACTGATAACAGAACGCAAACGCCAGTCATTCAGGAATTCATCTTCTCCTTCACGTAAATGAAGGGTGATCTCTGTACCACGGGTTTCTTTTTCAATATCGGCAATCGTGTAATCACCTTCACCAGCAGATTCCCAGAATACGCCCTGATCAATTGAAGCGCCAGCAGCACGAGTACGTACAGTGACTTTATCAGACACAATAAATGCAGAGTAAAACCCAACACCAAACTGACCAATTAACTGGCTGTCTTTAGCCTGATCTGAACCAATAGATTCCAGAAAAGCTTTTGTTCCTGATTTAGCGATTGTTCCAAGATTATCGATAACTTCATCACGAGTCATACCAATGCCATTATCACTAATCGTAATGCTTCTCTTTTCTTTATCAAAAGAAAGACGAACGCGTAGTTCACCATCATTTTCATAAAGTTTTGGAACAGATAATGCGCGGAAACGTAATTTGTCAGCAGCATCGGAAGCGTTTGAGATTAGTTCACGAAGGAAAATCTCTTTATTGGAATAGAGTGAATGGATCATTAATTGCAGAAGTTGTTTTACTTCAGACTGAAATCCACGGGTTTCCTGACCTTTCATACTCATTTATTACCTCAATCTAAATCCAGTTCAGACAGACAAAATCAGACGATAATATGCAGATGGGGATAAATAAGTTGAATTTCAAGTTTGATTATCCAAAAGAATTATGAAGTAACTTTTGATCATAGCAGAATGAACTAAAAGGCATGCGCCACATAGAATGTAGCGCCTCAAAACCTTTACGACTTGCCCTAACCAGACTACAACACTATTCGGTCACAACTCGACAAAACCGTAAGGCATTAACAGAAGATTAATAAGTAATCTTCTGCCGCCCAGCAAGTGAATGGGACAATGTTGTACCATCTACCATCTCAAGTTCACCACCAACCGGCACACCATGAGCAATACGGCTTGCTGTTACACCATACTGAAAGCATATCTCTGCGATATAATTGGCAGTGGCCTCTCCCTCCACTGTCGGATTAGTCGCCAGAATCACCTCTGAAATCTCCTCAGTGGAGAGACGGTCCTCAAGACGATCTAAACCAATATCCATTGGACCAATGCCATCTAATGGGGATAAATGCCCCATCAATACAAAGTAACTTCCGGCAAACTGCCCAGTTTGTTCAATAGCATGAATATCCGCTGGACTTTCAACCACACAGATTTGACCATTTTGTTGACGGCGTGGATTAGCACAAATTGTGCACTGTTCCTGTTCGGTAAAAGTCCGGCAATATTTGCAGTGTCCAATTTCTGACATTGATCTGGTCAATGCCTGAGCCAAACGCATTCCACCACTGCGATCACGCTGTAGCAGATGAAAAGCCATCCGCTGTGCAGACTTAGGGCCAACCCCTGGCAAACAGCGTAATGCTTCCATCAAGGATTCAAGGAGAGGACTGGTTTGCATCAGAATGGCATCTTAAAGCCTGGTGGCAATTGCATCCCACTGGAAATGCCTGCCATTTTCTCTTTCTGTGTTTCTTCAATACGACGGGCTGCGTCATTGAATGCGGCAGCAATCAGGTCTTCCAACATCTCTTTGTCATCTTCCATCAGGCTTGGATCGATCTCAACACGACGGCAATTATGAGCGCCATTGATAGTCACTTTAACCAGACCTGCTCCCGATTCCCCCGTCACTTCTAGATTGGCGATCTCTTCTTGCATTTTCTGCATTTTGTCCTGCATTTGCTGGGCCTGTTTCATCAAATTGCCCAAACCACCTTTACCAAACATAGATTTCTCTCTTCGCTATGGCTACATCGTACAACAAGGTACAGATTGCAGCATGGTTAAATCGGTCGGATACTGTCTTCGTCCAATTCAGCATCAAATACCTGCCGCAATGTTTGAATAGTTTTATCCGCAATAATTGATTGGCGAGCTTGTGCCAATTTCTCTTCATAAATGGCTTGTCGCCACTCCAGCGGAGTTTTCTCCGCAGGATTATCATCTTCAATAATACTGCATTCAACTGTTACGCCGTACAATTCGCTTAAAGCCCCCGCTAATGACTTTTGTGCGAAAGCGGAATTAAGGTGACGCTGGCTCGAACGCAAATGTAAACGGATATTATTTTCACTAACCTGCTCTTTGAATGCATTTAATGCCAATTGCTGCACCAGTTTAGGAATTTTAAGTTTACCAACTTCTGCGGCCCATGCATCTCTCTGTTTAGATTCTTCCGTTAATTTCTCTGCCAGTTCTGGTGTTTTCTCATGTTCCAAAGCTGTTCTTAAAGCCTTTGGTGTGGCCACATGAGTTTCTGTTTTCTCCTCAATATTCTTGGCACGCCAACGGTAAGCTTCTTTTTTCTCAGGCTTGTTTTCCTGTTTTTTATCTATTGATGACTGAGGTCGCTGTCCTGACACTGCGGCAAACCGTTCCAATGCTGACGTTGCTGACTTCATCTTAACAGGCGTAGCTGATTCAGGCTTTTTTGTTGACGTTTGCTCTTGCTGTCGGGATAACACATTCCTTGCTTTCAGCAACTGCGCTGTTGGGCTTGATGCAAGCGCCTGAGGTATCTGGGGTTCCGACTGAGAAGTTCTATCCAATTGTGCCAATTCATTAATATAATTAGCAGGTGGCACATCTCCCTGATCACTATGTTTCGGCTGTGCTGTAACTGATGGTATAACCGCAGGATGTACCACCGGTGCCGCAACCTCTTCAATAACTGTTTTCGGATGAAATGCCAAGGCTCTGAACAGCGTCATTTCAACACCCATCCTGCGCTCCGGTGCATACGGTAAGTCCCTACGACCAATCAGCAAAGTTTGATAATAAAGTTGCAAATCTTCCGGTGAAACAGCTTTTGCCAATATCCGCAAACGGCCTTCAATTGATGAAGAAGCGATTTCTGGCTGAGAAGGTAACAGCTGGAGCATTGCAATACGATGCAGCAATGCAAGAATTTCTACTAGCAAATCCTCCCAATCACCCCCCCGTGAAGCAACTTGTTCCACCAATGCCATAACCTGCTGACCGTCAGCTCGAATCAATGCTTCAATAATTGATAACGGCTGTTCATCATCTAAAGTTCCTAGCATCAAGCTGACTATTTCAGTTGTCACCAAGCCTTGTCCGATAGCAATAGCCTGATCTGTCAGACTCAATGCATCACGCATGCTGCCATCAGCAGCACGAGCCAATAGCTGACGAGCGCGGTTATCACTCTCTATATGTTCAGCTTTAAGAATACGCTCAAGCTGATCGCTTATTTGACCAATATCCAGCGATTTGAGATGGAATTGCAAGCAACGGGAAAGAATAGTCACTGGCAATTTTTGCGGATCAGTCGTTGCCAGTAAAAACTTCACATGCTCAGGCGGCTCTTCCAACGTTTTCAATAATGCATTGAAACTGTGGCGGGAAAGCATATGTACTTCATCAATCAGGTAGACTTTAAAACGCCCACGAGCCGGAGCATATTGCACGTTATCTAGCAATTCACGCGTATCTTCAACTTTAGTACGGGAAGCCGCATCAATTTCAATTAAATCGACAAATCGCCCCTGTTCAATTTCAAGGCAATTAACACATTTACCGCAAGGCTTATCAGTAATACCTGTTTCACAATTTAGCCCCTTAGCAAACAAACGGGCGATCGTTGTTTTCCCAACACCTCTAGTGCCAGAAAATAAATAGGCGTGATGAAGCCGGCCATGGGCAAGACCATTAGCTAACGCAGTCAGGACATATTCCTGACCAATTACATCAGAAAATATTTGTGGGCGCCACTTACGGGCAAGTACCTGATAGCTCATTGATACCGGAAAAATCGAATACAGTTGGGTATCATGCTAACACAGCCTCACTACAGACAGCGAGGCCGATATGTTAGTAATACAAAAATAAGCAGATTAATGATCTGGGAATTCAAGTAGAGTAAAACTACTTACACCTTGTCTTTGCAGGCGCTCAACACCATCTAAGCCAAGCAAACCAATAACAAAAGCCGCTTCAGAAACCTCACCACCTAAACGACGGATTAAACGAACAGTGGCTTCAACTGTACCACCCGTAGCCAGCAAATCATCAATAACCAGCACCTTATCGTTTTCTCTTACGCTATCCTTATGCATTTCCAACGTATCAGTGCCATACTCCAGATCGTACGTTTCACTCAATGTTTCCCGAGGTAGTTTGCCCGCTTTACGAACAGGAATAAAACCAACACCAAGGCGTAACGCAACCGGGGCTCCAAACAGAAAACCGCGAGCTTCAGTGCCAACTATTTTTGTGATGCCTTTGTCCTGATATCGCTCCACCAGAAGATCAATTGTTGCCTGGTAGGCAAGAGGGTTATCCAATAAAGTGGTAATATCACGAAAAAGAACCCCTGGTTTTGGATAATCAGGAATAGTTTCAATACTGTCTTTAATAAATTGCAGTTGCTGCGCATTTGCGGTCATAATCGGTGCCAATGAGTAGAACACGAAGGTGCTAAAATCTATTCAAACTGATAGAAAAAAGCAACTAATGAACACGCACCAGCCTACTTTTTGTCGTCCCAGATTAATTTTGCTTCGCAAGGCATAACCATTTTAAGGTATAAATGAATACGCAGCCATTATTAAATTTACTCGAAAAACAGGTCGATATACTGGCGGAAGAGATAGCACCATTAGCAGACACACCATTCTCTACTGCCCGGTTTGATCAAGCTTTATTTAACCGACACAGCGATAAACTCCGTGGTTATCTACAAGAAGTTAGGCACAACATGGAACAACTCAAAGAGTGTGTGCAGGATCACCGAACCGAACAGGTCGCATTTCTGACTGAACGCTTAGTTGCCCAAATAGAAGCATTAAGGCGTGAATTGTCTACCCAGTCATTGAGAAAAAAAGAGAGCCGATTTGAACATAAACAACAAGCTACTGACCTGTACCACAAACTGGCTGAACATCAGGATTATGAACGCCGTCTGCTCGCAATGATCAATGATAGAGAGCTAAAATTGAATCAACAAACTACACTTAGTCATCAACAAAAAATACAGAAAGAAATCGCGGCATTAGCCGGAAGACTAACACGTTGCCGTCAATCTCTGACACGAATTGAAAAATCAATCGAATACAAAGAGAACATGGATTAACGATTCAGATGAGGAATACTTTATGTCAGTCGAACACGCACCACCCGAAGTTCAACTTGCTGTTGATCTGATCTATTTACTGGAATGCAATGAAATCGCTCCTGAAATCGCACTCGCCGCACTGGAAATAGTCAAACACGACTATCAAGCAAAATTAGCGAAGCAATCACAGTCGACGAAGGAATGTTGAACGATTTACTTCAAACACCTTAATAGATATCTTGATCGATACTATAAAAGATTCACGTTTGTCTTAAGTATGTGATCATACATTCATATCAATATCAGCCTTTGCTAAATTTCAAACGGCTTTATATCGTCACTCGCTCTTTCCACTATTTCGTTTAAGAAACGTTGAAGAATAATCATCCGCAGCAATTCGAGTGCAAAGCGGTTTCCATTCACAGCCTATACAAGCAGATCTTATGATCCCACGATTGAAAGCCCATCGCGCCTGTTTTAAATAGGTTTCATCAAGCCTCAGCGTATGACCTACCTCAACTGATCGGCCCATAAGAGCGCTAACTGCTTCCAAAGCTCGACTATCCCGGACAATAACACTCTCGCCAAAGCAATGAGGTTTGTCTTCTCCAAGCAAGGGAATACATATGTCATCCGGTCCTGCCACAATCAAGATATCTTCGTCCAGAATTCGAGGAATAATCCTATTGTAGTTTTCAACAAAACTAGGGGAATATCCGTTACCCGCGTAGGTAAGAATACACAAGAGGTGGTGACCTCTCAGGGATATTGTCATGAGTTACGCTCCCGAATGTGATCAAGTGTTGCATTTTTATACAATCAATGCTATATGATTGATACTGACCATCAATAGATCAATTTTTCTAATATAAAGAAAATCGGCTAGGAATCGACTATTATGTCGTCACGGTGGGTATCAAACGAGCTTGTCAAATTATCATCAGAAAGCTTGCAGGCAATCATAGATAACAAGATTCCAGCAGCGATGATAGATGATTTTGCAACGCCAAAAGAAACAGAACAACTTTCGTCTGCAATACTGAGCATGAAGGCAAAACCCTATGAATTCGGAAGGCCGGGGTTTTATTTGGGAAATACACTCGCTCATTATCGTGATCAACCAAAAGAGCAATATTTTGCTCAAGTTAGCGTAGCTGAGCAAGATCGCATCCAAATTATCAATCAAGCTTTTGATCCCGTTGATCGGTTCATGCAATACATCAATCATGATACAAATTTTAGCATTTCAGTCGCAGAAGAACCGGGGTTCGGTCCCTATTTTACCGGTATCGTTCGAATTATCTCCGGTGGCTCGGATCTACATGTAGATTACGCACCCACTTTTGCGAAAGGAAATTTAGTCGTCGGAGATATATCAACTCAGCTTGCTTGGAACCTCTATATTTTATCTCCCTCTCAGGGAGGAGAAACCGTGATCTATAACCAACCATTCAAGAATACTACCATTGATAAAATATACAAACCGTATGATAGTGCTCTATTGGTTAATTGCGAATCTTTCACTTTTCGACCTCAAGTCGGTTCAGTCGTCATTTTCAACACAACTAACCCTCATATTGTCCTGCCTGCAAGTGGCAATCGCATTGCAACAGGCTCCTTCATCGGTGTATTAAATGAGAAGAAGTTGATTTTATGGTCGTAATACATCTCAGCGAAACACTTGGGACCTGAATATGAAGAGTTCCTCTTCTTGCTCCACTGCTGCTCTATATGTCGTGACGATCATCACCGGGGGAACATCGTGGTATGCAGCAAAACTGCAATTAACTGATGTTTCACCTGTAATATCCCTGATTTATCGTTTTGGGTGTGCGTCGATACTGCTACTTCTGATTGCTGTGATTTCACGGGAAAGACTTACACACACCTGGCGCGAGCACCTCTCTTTTGCCGCACTTGGAGCATTCGGATTCGCTGTCACATTCTTGATGATTTACAAGGCTACAGCCTTGATTACTACCGGTTTAATCGCCCTTACCTACTCTTCAGTCATATTATTCAACTCCATAAATACAATTCTCTTCCTACGGCAATCGATTTCATGGTCAGTGCTGGTAGGCGCTGTAGTTGGGCTAACTGGGATAATTTTAGTCTTTAGCCCAGAATTTTTAAATAATGAATGGAATTGGACAGGATTCGGTTACGCAATCGCAGCAACCCTGACATTCTCATTTGCTAACATTTCCGCAGTTCAGTTACAGCGAAAAGGTGTCACTGTTCTGCCAATGACCGGGATTTCTATGGGATATGGCACCATATTCTTGCTCAGCTACGCCTTTTTGACCAAGCAAACGTTTGATTTTGATCTATCACCAGCCTATGCAACATCTCTATTCTATTTGATCCTGTTTCCTTCGGTAATTGGGTATACAACTTACTTTGCCGTTGTTGGTCGCTTGGGGGCTGAACGAGGAGCTTATACCATGCTTCTCGTTCCACTCGTAGCCTTAACGATCTCCAGCGTTACAGAAGGCTATCGTCCAACCATTTGGGCCATAATTGGCACAATGATGACACTCAGCGGTAACTATTGGGTAATCACCAACAAACATCAACCCACGACAAAAACTGACACTTAAGAACGCGGTTCAAGAGTGGGGTAAGCCCGACGAACCGTTTTCACAATCAAAATAACCAGTACGATTTTAATAATATCTCCCGGTATGAACCCAATTGAACCTACGGCTGCTTGCCAGGTGCTGATATTAGCAAATACGGCAATCCACGGGATACCGATTACATAAACAACCATAATTCCACCAAAGACAAGAAATACAGCTTCTTTAAAGATATTCAGTTTTACAAGATTTTTCTCATACAAATAGCCGATAACAAAAGCGGCAATCGGCCATGCCAAAATAAAGCCACCACTTGGACTGAGAAATACACTTAATCCTCCCCGCCCTCCAGACATTACCGGTAATCCAACGGAAACAAACACACAAAAGAGCAACAATGCTAATCCACCCCGTTTCGCACCAATAATGGCACCAGCAAGCATTGCTCCCATTGACTGCGCTGTTATCGGAACGCCCACAACGGGAAGTGTCAGTGGCGGAAATAAACCCAGTGCTACCGTTAAAGAGGCAAATAGTGCTATATAAACAATATCTTTGGTAGACATTTAATCCCCCTTTCTTTTCGATAAAGCCACAACCTCTGTTTTACTTGCTGCTTGATTTATTTCTGTCAAATTCTGGATCATAGGACCTCGCTTCAATAGCGGCAGAAATATCGTCTGCCATTTTGAGCATCCGCACAATAACAGGAACTGCAATTGCAATGACACTCTTATCAAGGCCCCTTGCTTTCTGCGCCTCCCGTACTTCTTCTGTAATTGACGCCAGAACAGGGATAAACCGCAAAGCAAGCGATAGAGCCAAACTCACTTTTCCAGGATTGATGCCAAGATAGTACAGCCACCCAAGACCCTTTTCCAATGCGTCGATCATATCAGAAGAGCGAGTAGTAAGAGTGACCAGCGAGGCCAGCAATAAAAGTGAGGCAAGACGAACTACCACAAGTACACCTGCGGTCCAGTGGTGTAGAAGCAATTGGACTATAAAAATAAGTGCGATGATCCATAGCGCTGGCCGTAATTGCATCCAAGCAGTTTTTAATGAGATTTTAGCTAACAAGTATAAAAGTACGATGCCCGCCAATGCCGCAACAGAAAGATCGATACGTGGAATAACGAAAAGCAATGTTCCCAAAATGACCAAAGAAATAATTTTGAGCCCAGGGCTAACTCGATGCACAAATGATGAACCAGGGTTATACCCAGATAGGCTCATAACATCATCCTTACGTATTCAGGGATAGCAATAGAGGGGATGTCATCAACAACGACACGACCCTCATCAAAAACCAGAACACGATCAAATCCCACCAGAAAATCAAGGTCATGAGAAACTACAATCACAGTTTGAGATAAGTTATCAATTGCTTCGGCAACACGGCGCTTGTTTCGTAAATCCAGCAAGGTTGTAGGCTCATCGAAAATAATGTAATCGGGCTCCATCACAAGAACACCAGAAATCGCAAGGAGTTGTTTCTGACCACCACTTAAAAGATGGGCAGGATGCTCCCTAAATTGGAGTAAATCATAGCGTGAAAGGGCCTCCTGCGTTCTTTGTCGAATCTTATCCTTGGTAAACCCGAGATTTTTCATGCCAAAAGCTAAATCTTCCTCAACGACTGGAAAAACGATCTGATTGTCAGGATTTTGAAATACGAAACCAACCTTACGTCGGATCGCTTTACCTTCCGTTCTGGTATTCAGACCATCTACCAAAACATCACCACTTTTCGGTACCAACAATCCATTAAGAAGGCGTGCGAATGTACTTTTGCCGCAACCATTACTACCTACGATGGCAATGCGTTTTTCCTTAAGCTGCAAATTTAATTCTTTCAATATTACTCGCTCGCCATAGGCATGCGTCACATTTCGTATTTCCAACATAGATGGTTATCCGTTCTCTTTCCGAATTTAATCAGCAGATAAACAAAGAGCATAAGATAATGACTTTTTGCCATTAGCCACATTGTTAGCAATTACCAAAATAGAATTCACCTTAATTTTCCTCTATATTCTGGTTCTTCATTTTTCAGTGACTTTCATATGCTCACTATATTTAAGCATATCGATAAAACTATCCACTAACGACTCGGCTTCCTTCTGAATATCAAAACTATCTGGTGCAAATAGCCAATTTTCCAACAAGCCCGTTATCAATCCTCTTAACATGATAGCCGCTCGCCGTAAATGAAGATTATAAGGAAGCTGACCTGACGCAATACAGCCGGAAAGAGATGCTTCAATACGAACATAATCTGCAACACACAGCTCCTGACGGACTTCCACCAAGGCAGACATTTCACCAACAAACTCACATTTGTGGAAAAAAATCTCCATTAATAGCCGGTTTTTCGGATCATCAGTGACCGACGTCAGGATATGGATGATTAAAGTTCTTAAAATCAGGAGTGGATTATTAGGATATTTTGCTTGATACTCTTTCTCTAATTCGTCAATCTTAGAATCTGTTATTCTACAAGCTTCGGAAAACAGGTCTACTTTATTTTTAAAGTGCCAGTAAATTGCCCCTCGGGTTACTCCAGCCGTTGTGGCAATATCTGTCAGTGAAGTAGCCGAGACACCGCGCTCAGAAAACTCTTTTATAGCTGCGTCTATAATCTGTTGCCGGGTCTCCTCAGCCTGTTGTTTAGTTTTTCGTGCCATACACTCTAATTTTAACCTAAAATGGATTTACATACATTCACGTATGTTTGTATTATAGCATGCTGTTATTAATGGAGTAATGGTTTTACGGATTGAAGGGTCAACATCTAAAAATATTGAGGTTTACTTATGCGAATAAACAGGGGAGTTTTGCCTCTGGCTACAGTACTGGTACTCTCAGGCAGCTTAGCTCTTTCAGGATGTAACGACAAAGACTCTCAGCAAGTTGCTGGGAACCAACAGGCTCCTGAAGTCGGTATCGTGACGCTGAAAACTGAACCTCTGATGGTCACGACGGAACTTCCAGGCCGAACATCAGCCTTCCGCATTGCAGAAGTTCGTCCACAAGTAAGTGGTATAATTCTGAAACGAAATTATAAAGAAGGTAGCGATGTAAAAGCAGGCACTTCTTTATATCAGATAGATCCAGCAACTTACCAAGCTGACTATGACAAAGCTAAAGCTGATTTGGCAAAAGCTCAGGCTAATGCAGAGATCGAACGCTTGACAGTGAACCGATATAAATCACTGTTAGGTACAAACTATGTTAGTCAACAGGAATTTGATAAAGCCAGTGCCGACTATGCACAAGCGAATGCTATAGTACAGGCAGCAAAAGCGGCCGTAGAGACCACCCGTATCAATTTGGCATATACCAAAGTTACAGCACCGATTAGTGGTCGTTCCGGTAAATCTACTATAACTGAAGGTGCTCTAGTTTCTGTTGGTCAACCAACAGCACTGACAACTGTTCAACAACTGGATCCGATTTATGTGGATGTCACTCAGTCAAGTGATGATTATCTGCGTCTTAAAAATGAAATCGCCAAAGGTATTGTACAGAAAGGGGACAATAAGGCTAAAGTTCACCTGATCATGGAAAATGGTAAAAACTACAGTGAAACAGGTTATTTGGAATTCTCTGATATTACTGTAGATGAAACAACGGGCTCTATCACTATCCGTGCAATATTCCCTAACCCGAATGAAGAGCTGCTTCCAGGTATGTTTGTTCGTGCAAAACTGGAAGAAGGTATTCGCCAGGATTCAATACTGGTTCCTCAGCAAGGAGTTACCCGTACACCTCGTGGTGAAGCTACTGTCATGGTGGTTGGTGCAGACGAAAAAGTCGAACCGCGCATTATCACTGCCAACCAAACTATTGGTGATAAATGGCTAGTAGCTTCCGGTCTAAAAGCAGGTGATCGGGTTATCGTTACTGGTTTGCAAAAAATTAAACCCGGCATCCCGGTTAAAGCAGAAGAAGTGGACTTAAATGCAAAATCTGCTGCGAACCAAGCTGAACCTGCGAAAAAGTCTTAATTTAGGAGTCATAGGAGTCAGTGATTCATGCCTAAATTTTTTATAGATCGGCCAATCTTTGCATGGGTAATCGCAATTATCACCATGCTGGCTGGCCTGCTGGCAATTATGAAATTACCCGTAGCGCAATACCCTACTATTGCACCACCGGCGATTTCTATCTCTGCAACTTATCCCGGCGCAGATGCCACTACTGTGCAAAACACAGTGACACAGGTTATCGAACAGAACATGAATGGTATCGATAACCTAGTTTATATGTCTTCCGACAGTGATTCTGCTGGAAACATGAATATTACACTAACCTTTGAGGCCGGTACTGATCCCGATATTGCACAGGTACAAGTACAAAACAAGCTACAACTCGCTATGCCTCTGTTACCACAAGAAGTGCAACAGCAAGGTATACGTGTAGATAAGTCCACGTCCTCTTTCTTGATGGTTGCCGGATTCATCTCTGAAGATGGCTCTATGTCACAAGACGATATCTCTGACTATGTTGGTGCAACCGTCAAAGACCCTCTGAGCCGTGTAACTGGTGTGGGTGATACAATGCTTTTTGGTAACCAGTATGCTATGCGTATCTGGTTAAATCCTGACAAGCTCATTAACTACAAAATGACGACTCTGGATATAATAAATGCCATCAAAGCACAAAATAACCAAATAGCTGCTGGTCAATTAGGGGGAACCCCTCCGGTTCCAGGTCAACGCTTGAATGCGTCGATCATTGCTCAAACACGTCTAACCTCACCGGAAGAGTTCAGCAATATTCTTCTGCGTGTCAATACTGACGGTTCTCAGGTCCGTCTGAAAGATGTAGCAAAGGTGGAACTAGGTGCAGAAAGCTACAACATCATTGCCCGCTATAATGGAAAACCTGCTGCGGGTATCGGTGTCAAACTAGCGACAGGCGCTAACGCTTTGGATACATCCAAAGCAGTAAAAGAAGCGCTAAAAAATATGGAACCTTTCTTCCCTCACGGGCTGAAAATCGTCTATCCATATGACACCACACCATTCGTTAAAATCTCTATAAACGAAGTGGTAAAAACACTGGTTGAAGCCATCATGCTGGTGTTCGTGGTAATGTATCTATTTCTCCAAAATTTCCGTGCAACACTCATTCCAACCATTGCGGTTCCAGTCGTACTCTTAGGAACATTTGCAATACTCGCTACATTTGGCTATTCAATAAATACATTAACCATGTTTGCTATGGTTCTCGCCATTGGCTTATTGGTAGATGATGCCATTGTTGTTGTAGAAAACGTTGAACGTGTTATGCAGGAAGAAGGTCTATCGCCGAAAGAAGCAACCAAGAAATCAATGGGACAAATCCAAAGCGCCCTAGTTGGTATTGCAATGGTACTGTCTGCTGTATTTATCCCAATGGCCTTCTTCGGTGGTTCAACCGGTGCAATTTATCGTCAATTCTCGATCACTATCGTATCTGCAATGGTATTGTCTGTGCTGGTAGCACTAATCCTGACACCAGCTCTATGTGCCACCATGTTGAAACCTATTGCCAAAGGTAGCCACGGTAAGCAGACCGGCTTCTTTGGCTGGTTCAACCGCATATTTGACAAAAGTACCCACCACTATACTGACAGCATTGGTCGTATTCTACGCAATACAGGCCGTTATCTGGTAATTTATGTATTCCTGGTGGCGGGTATGGCCGTCATGTTCACACGTTTACCATCCTCTTTTCTTCCCGAAGAAGATCAGGGAGTATTGCTGACAATGGTTCAATTACCTGCGGGGGCGACACAGGAACAAACAGAAAAAGTTCTAGATAAAATAAGCGATTACTTCAATACAGAAGAAAAAGATCGTGTGGTTTCTGTATTTACCGTCAGTGGCTTTGGTTTTAGTGGGCAAGGTCAAAACACGGGGTTGGGATTTATAAGCCTGAAAGACTGGGGTGAACGTCCAGGTGCTGAAAACAAAGTACCTGCTATTGTTGCCAGGGCTAGTGCTCACTTCCAGAAAATCAAAGAAGGTATGGTTTTTGCGTTTAACATCCCGGCAATTGTAGAGTTAGGTTCAGCAACTGGCTTTGATTTTGAATTAATTGATAAAGCAAACCTTGGACATGACAAACTGACAGAAGCCCGTAACCAATTACTTGGCATGATACAACAGCATCCAGATATGTTAGTAGGTGTTCGTCCTAATGGTCAGGAAGATACCCCTCAATATCGGATCAGAATCGATCAGGAAAAAGCTGAAGCTCTCGGTGTTTCCATCGTGGATATCAACTCTACACTCAGCACGATGTTTGGCAGTAATTACGTAAACGACTTTATCGATCGCGGTCGAGTCAAAAAAGTTTACGTTCAGTCGGAAGCTCCTTATCGTATGCTACCAAGTGATATTTACAAGCTGTATGTCCGTAATAAACAGGGTGAAATGGTTCCATTCTCTGCCTTTACAGATACGTCCAAAGAACCCTGGACCTACGGTTCACCACGTCTGGAACGCTATAACGGTTTACCATCAATGGAAATATTGGGTGAAGCAGCCCCTGGTAAAAGTACCGGTGATGCAATGGCTTTGATGGAAGAATTAGCATCGCAGTTACCAAATGGAATCGGTTTCGACTGGACAGGTATGTCCTATCAGGAACGCCTGTCTGGTAATCAAGCTCCAGCTCTATATGCATTATCATTGATAGTAGTATTCCTCTGTCTGGCTGCACTGTATGAAAGCTGGTCAATTCCATTCTCAGTTATGCTAGTAGTACCATTAGGTATCGTTGGAGCCTTGTTAGCAACAACATTCCGCGGTTTAGATAACGATGTTTACTTTAAAGTTGGCTTGTTGACCACTATCGGTTTGTCGGCTAAGAACGCGATACTCATCGTTGAATTCGCCAAGGACTTGATGGAAAAAGAGGGCAAGGGGTTGATAGAAGCTACGCTAGATGCGGTAAGAATGCGTCTTCGCCCAATCCTAATGACATCATTAGCATTTATGTTAGGTGTTATCCCCCTAGTACTGAGTAATGGTGCGGGATCTGGCTCTCAAAACGCAGTGGGTACTGGGGTATTAGGCGGAATGATTGCAGCAACCTCGCTAGCCATCTTTTTCGTGCCGGTATTCTTTGTGGTTATAAGACGACGTTTCAGTAAGAAAGCGGAGGAGATTGAACTCGCATCAGAATCTCATTAAATGCTACAACAATAACCAGAAGGCCGTCAAATCGGCCTTCTTAAATATAATCGTTGCTTACATTTGACAAGATTCTGATCATTAATCTATCCGCTTAATATTTAAGTAATTTCGTTTAAATTTAATTATAATCACCACTTATGAGTATGAAATAGCTTTAAAAATCCAAGCATTAGTAACTTTAATAAAATTAATATGAAAGTTGTCGGACAAAAATTACTTTATCTTTTTTTACACTAAATGACAAAAAACAATACCAGCACATAGTGACTTATGTAATAATGATGTTATATTCATTGATTATTGTAGCCATCAGGCTATAATCTGCCATTACTGGTATCTGAGGGAAATACTGTTTTATATAAACCTACATATTAACTCACACATACTAGCCGCTATTTATAGTTTATTGAGTTAAGGTATGAATTTTGTTAAGAGCTGATTCTGATTTACTAGAAGCAAATCAGAGCCATCTGTAGAAAAGATAAATAATCCCAAAGAACGATTATAGATACATAATAATAATCTCTCGAAAAAAATTTATAATACGTGTATATGCTTAGTGTTTAACTCGAAAAATTAAGTAATGGCATATACAGCAAGATCAACATAGCATGGATGAATATTCACTCAAGATGACATAATATTGATGAATTAGAATGCTTATGTGAAAATCTAAGGCAAGAAGCACTTCTAGTGCAGAGTACACAGAGATGAGACTGGTTGTGGAAATAGCTTCTACATCTCAGAAGATTTTAAAGCTAAACAAATAGATTGAATACATATCAACTTTCGTTTGGTACTTTAAAATAAAATATTCTGATGATTTCAGTCTTCTCACTTGAATTGATAAATGTATTGATAATACATATAGTTATACTTTGTTTGGAAACAAATTAAGATTAGCGTTTCTATACCCAATGGATTTCAAGATGCATCGCGGCAGCAAGGGAACGAATCCCCGGGAGCATAGATAACTATGTGACCGGGGTGAGTGAGTGCAGCCAACAAAGAGGCAACTTGAAAGATGACGGGTATAAACTTATGGAATGGTAAAAAAACTAATGAACGCTTAACCAGCGTCCTGTTACAGGATTTAAATTGCTCCTTGAGCAAAATTTGATTGGATATTTCCCTCAATAATTTTTTATATATGTTAAATAAGAAAGGCGATTATGACTAAAACTGATTATCTGATGCGTTTAAGAAAATGCACCACGATTGATACACTGGAACGTGTGATTGAAAAGAACAAGTATGAACTTTCAGGAGATGAACTTGAACTATTCTACTCTGCTGCGGATCACCGCCTGGCTGAGCTGACCATGAATAAACTGTATGACAGAATTCCACCTTCAGTATGGAAATATGTTCGCTAAGATAGTCTTTATCAGATAGAAAGTGATCCGAGCCGGTAAAGTGCTATCGGCTTATTAGGTTACCGATGAAATTGGCGAGGGCTCTGCCAGCGGCATCCCGGCACACACATCCCCTGCTATGGCTGCTTCCTTCCGGACCTGACCAAGTTAACAAGTTAGCGTTGCGGGAGAACCAACAGAGCCCCCATTGTGACGTGTTGCTTTAACTCTAAAGCGGTGCCATTATCATTCATACCTACTTAAATAGCAAGACAGGCAGACCCGAATGCTGATTTATTGCACATTGCAAATCAATACAATAAGGAAATGTATTATTTAACGGCTTTCAACGTAATTTCGACATCTTTAGTCTTCCCATTATTAATCACTTCATATGCGGTATCTGTAACAAACATCAAGCGGCTATGCAGCGAAACAGAAGCTCTGACAACAATGCGTGCATTCGGCTTAATTTTGTTTGGCTGATAAGGCAAAACAAAATGGAAAGGTGATTGTTTCCCACCTAAACGCTCTACCTTCTGAGACAGAGTAACTGAAGGTGCATCAGCTAAAGATACATCAGATAATGCCACTGTCAGAACAGCATCTGCTGGCAATGCTATACGCTGTAGTATATTAATATTACCTTCAACAAAAGACCGTTTCATTGGATTTTCAATCTTTCCCACCTGAGTATCTACTACCTCAGCACCTTTGGCATTACACCCAACCAAAGCAACCGCTAGTAATACGCCAGCGGGGAACTGCCATAATTTCATACACATTCCTCCATTATTAACTAATCTATATAAATATTAAAATAAATTGAAATATCAAATCATTAAATCTAACTCATTTGAATTATAGATTAAAAATTTGAACATAAGACACCAATAAATCTCACATTCTTTATTGCACTGCTGTTAGGACTTAAAACATTTACAATTTAGTTATTTATTAATCATCTATTAATGAGACAATAATCATCCCTTGTACTCTCGATAACCTAATAGAAAACAAAGGCATATTATGAGCAAGTCATTACAGAATCTGATAAATTTGATGAAATTGGAAAAAATTGAGGAAGGTATTTACCGAGGGCAAAGCGAAGATCTCGGTTTTCCTCAGGTTTTCGGAGGACAAGTGATTGGTCAGGCACTGTATGCTGCCAAACAAACCGTTGTCGATGACAGAATGGGCAACTCTTTCCATAGCTATTTCTTACGTCCCGGTGACAGTCACAAACCTATCGTCTATGATGTTGAGGTTTTGCGTGATGGAGGAAGTTTTAGTGCCCGGCGAGTTAGTGCAATTCAGAATGGTAAGCCTATCTTTTATATGACTGCCTCATTTCAAAGTCACGAAGAAAGTTTTGAACACCAAAATATAATGCCGGATGTACCCTATCCAGAAGAACTTATCCCTCAGGATGAAATCGTGAAAAAAATGTCGCATCTACTGCCACAAAAGATGCAGAATAATCTTCTTTTTCCCTGCCCGTTAGAAATGAGACCCGTAAAATATCACAGTCCATTCAATTGTCCACCAGAAGAGCCTATACGCTATGTTTGGTTCCGCAGTAACGGCAATATGCCTGATAATCCTTTTATTCATCAATATCTACTTGGCTATGCCTCCGATTTTAACTTTCTGCCAACAGCATTACAGCCACATGGTGTCGGGTTCCTTGAGAAAAATATTCAGATAGCAACAATTGACCATTCTATGTGGTTCCACCGCCCGTTTAGACTAGACGACTGGCTGCTATATGCTGTAGATAGTCCGTCAGCTTCCGGTGCCCGTGGTTTTGTTCGGGGACAGATTTATAATCGTGAAGGGATACTTGTTGCTTCCACTGTACAGGAAGGTCTGATTAGGAAACGCAATAGATAAATGAATAAGGCAGCAAATTAAGAAACCAGCATTACATTTCATGGCTTTATTGCTGCCCTTTTATATTACAACTTAATTATAAGCACTCTCTCCATGAGAATTAATATCCAACCCTTCCCTTTCAATTTCAACCGTAACCCTCAGCCCTACCAACAGATCTGCTATTTTAAAAGCAATAAAGGCAACAACGGCTGACCAAATCACACAAACCAGTATACTAAGAGCCTGAATACCAACTTGTTCCAACATGGTTATACCCTCTGCATGGCCGGTCCCTCCCAAAGATTTAGCCGTAAAAAACCCTGTTAGGAGGCAACCTACGATCCCACATACGCCGTGTATGCCGAATACATCACACACATCGTCAACACGTAACCACCGTTTTAAGGCCACCACCCCCCAAAGTCCGGTAAAACCCGCGATCAGACCAATGATTAATGCACCACCAACACCAACCATTCCCGCCGCAGGTGTAATACCAACCAGCCCAGCAATACAGCCTGAACATGCCCCTAAAAGAGACGGTTTATTACGGAAAAACCATTCTGCAAAAACCCATGACAGGATAGCGGCGGCAGTCGCCACAATGGTATTTAAAAATGCCAGAGCAGCTATCTCATTAGCAGCACTAGCAGAACCAGCATTAAAACCAAACCAACCAATATAGAGCACAGCAGTACCAGTGAAGACCATCGGCAAGTTATGTGGTTTAAATGCTTCTTTCCCAAAACCAGTACGTTTTCCCAGTAAGTAAGCACCAACCAATCCAGCTACAGCAGCATTAATATGAACAACCGTACCACCAGCAAAATCCAATGCTCCATCTTGTGAAAGCACACCCCCACCCCAAACCATATGCGCCATAGGCAGGTAAGAAAATGTCAACCACAGCACACTAAAAACTAACAAAGCCGGAAAGCGAATACGCTCCCCTAACGCACCAATAATCAAAGCAACTGTGATACAAGCGAAAGAGCCCTGAAATGCCACATGAATTAGCTGATAAAAATTGCCACTTAAGTCAGTGAATGCCAAATTCTTTAGCATCACTTGACTAACACCACCGAAAAAACCATTCCCTGGCTCAAAAGCCAAGCTGTAACCGTAAATCACCCATAATACACATACTAAAGCAAAGCTCACCATGACCTGAGCCATTAACGATAAAACATTTTTATTCCGTAGCAATCCACCATAAAACAGAGCAATTCCTGGAATCGTCATAAACAGAACAAGGACTGTACAAATCATCATAAAAGCATTATCAGCTTTATCAACAACACCTTCCGCTGCCTGAGATAATGATGGTAAGCAACTGGCTACAATACCGGCAGCCACAGAGAATTTTCTTTTCATATCTATCTTCTCTATCAGTGAGTTACAGTGCCTCATCGTTAGTTTCTCCTGTTCTAATACGAATAGCCTGTTGCAATTCGATGACAAAGATTTTACCGTCGCCAACTTTTCCAGTGAAAGCTGATTGCTGAATAGCATGAATTACCTCCTCAACCAATTCATCTGCTACAGCAATATCTATCTTTATTTTAGGTAAAAAATTGACACTATATTCCGCTCCACGATAAAGCTCCGCATGTCCTTTCTGACGCCCAAATCCTTTTACCTCTGTTATGGTCAACCCCTGAACACCAAGACCAGAGAGAACTTCCCGAATATCCTCCAATTTGAATGGCTTTATAATTGTCGTAATGAGCTTCATACATCCCCCTTCCATCCGGCTATTATGTTTTCAATAAGGAAATAGCAAGGGGCGTGCCAGAAATTAAAAACATATAAAAATCAAATAATAAAGAGAGTAAAAATTATGGAGAATTAAGAAGGGAGGAGAGCAGCGAATATACTCTCCCATAAGTGCACCGAATTAGTGCAAGCTTGATTAAATTAGCACCTCTTTCTCAGAGATTGTGCCACATTCATTTAATGTCTCACCTACTTGTTGCAACTGATACATCTGATAGTAACGTCCACGACTCACAAATAATTGTTGATGGCATCCCTGTTCAACAACTGCACCACGATGCAGCACCAGAATAGTATCAGCCTCCACAATGGTAGATAAACGATGAGCAATCACGATCAATGTTGTTTGTTGACGAATCAATCTCAAAGCCTGTTGTACCGCCTGTTCCGTACCAGAATCAATATTTGCAGTCGCTTCATCAAGGATCAAAATTTGTGGCGTTTGCACTAACACTCTCGCCATAGCAAGCAATTGTTTTTGACCGGCTGACAACGTATTACCCTGCTCTCCCAAGATAGTATGAAGTCCATCAGGCAATGTACGTACTAACTCAGCTAATTGAACCGTTTCCAGTACTTGCCAAACCTTCTCTTCTGAAATATTCCGACCAAGCGTAATATTGTCAAAGAAAGAGCCCACAAGAACAACCGGGTCCTGCTGAACTATTGCCACACCATTGCGTAATACCGAATGAGACAGAGATGATACAGGCCGGCCATCAAGATAAATTTCCCCTTTCTGCCACGGATAATACCCCATCAGCAAATTTGCCAGCGTACTTTTACCGCTACCGGTATGACCAACCAAAGCAACAAAACCATGAGCCGAAATCTGTAAGTTAATATCTTGCAAAACTATTTTTCCATGTCGGTAGGAAAAACTGACATTTTCTATATCAATTCGACCACTGGACAGTGGCTGACTATCCATCCCATAACCTTGTTGAGGACTATCCATTAATTCAAATATTCTCTCGCCAGAAACGACAGCTTGTTGCAAAATCGATTGTTGAGATGTCAGCTCAATAAGAGGTTCATTCAACCGCCCCAAATAATTAATAAAAGCATACAATACCCCGACACCAATCGCCCCTGGCCCACTAATTCCAAACAACACGATAAAACCGCACAATACCATAGCAGATAGCAAACTCAGCAATGGGCGTAACAAAAGCCCATCTAATCTCAACGCTTGCATTCTCGCCTGATAATGAGCCCGATTGGTTAACAACATACGTTCACCAAAACGCGCCTGCTGCCGGAACTGCTGAACAACACTCATTCCATTAATGACTTCATTAAACTCATCATTAATATCAGCCAAATAACTACGTACCCGACGGACAATTGGTGTACTAAAATGCTGATATATTGCCATAACAATCAATACGACAGGAAAAATAAGAATTGCAATCAATGCCATGCACCATTCCAACATAAACATGGCAATCAGCATCGCACCAATCAATGCCATGCTGCGAAATACCGCTGGAACTACATTAACATAAAGATCTTTAATGACTTCGGTGTCATTCGTTACACGGGAAATCAACTGCCCTACCGGCTGATTATCAAAAGCACTCAGAGGTTGGCGCAATGCTGCATTCATCACATCAGTACGAAGCTGCTGAACCACATCGACTGACACTTGATTGAACAATAAAGCCTGAAAATAGTGTAACGCAGCCGTAATCAGTTGCAGAATAATAAAGGTTATAGCTAGCCCGATAACCACTCTAGTAGGCATATTACCCGTTGCAACCATATTATCGATAAAGTAACTAATGAGAACCGGACCACTGACTTCCGCAATTGCAGCCCCCCATAACATGAGCACAGCCAGCCCCAACGGCTTACGATAATTTTTTCCATAAACCAGCAGGCGCTTCAGAGACGGCCACAATTGACGAACTTTAGTCATCTTTATCCCCTTCTACTGTTTCCTCGTCATCCAATTCTGCTTCGAGTTGCTGATAATAATACATATCACGATACCATCCCGGCTGCTCTGCCAGTTGCAGATGCCGTCCCTGATGTATAACAGAACCTTGCTGCATCACCAGGATATTATCCGCATCAGTTAATGCAGACAGGCGATGGGCACTAATAATAATCGTCCGTTGTTGCCTCCACTGACTGAGGTTTTGTAGGATATTGTATTCAGTTTGCCCATCAACCGCAGATAAAGCGTCATCCAGAATCAGAATCTCGGCATCTAAAAGTAATGCTCTTGCAATGGAAATACGCTGCTTCTGCCCACCAGAAAGCATTACCCCACGCTCGCCTACTTCTGTCTGATACCCCTCAGGTAAACGAAGAATATCTTCATGGACATTGGCAAGGCGGGCAACTTCTTCAATCTGTTCCTGTGTTGCATCAGGACGTCCCAAAGCGATATTCCTGGCAACGGTGTCTGAAAATAAAAAGGGAATTTGATTGACAACAGCAAATCGTGCTCGCCATTCATCTAATCTAATATCCGCAATTTTGAGCGACTGGAAAAGAATTTCACCCTCAGTCACATCAAACTGCCTCTGTATCAACGCAAGTAGTGTGCTTTTACCTGAACCAGTTGGACCACAGATCCCTAATAACTGCCCAGGTAATAACTGGACATGAATTTGACTGAGAACAGTTTTGTTACTTTGCGGATAATTAAACGCTTTGATATTCACATCCAAAATACCGCGCTCAGGCAATAAATTGCCAATACCATCCTTAATGACCGGAGGCTCCTGCAACAAGCTACGGATACGGCTATAAGCAGCACTTCCTCGTTCAACAATATTAAACATCCATGCCAACGCCAACATTGGCCAAATCATCAGGCCAAGATACATCACGAAACTAGTAAGCTCACCAAGTGTTAAAACACCATTTAGCACCATCCAGCTACCACCACCGATAGCCAAAAAGTTTGACATACCGATGGCAATAAAAATTGTCGGATCAAACCGAGCATCCACCCTAGCCACATACATATTCTTACGGCCGGCTTCCACTGCAACTTGTTCAAACTGACTTGATTGCAGATCTTCAAGGCCAAACGCTTTAATCATGCGAATACTGGTCAAACTCTCTTGAGCCTGATTATTTAAAGCAGAAAATGCGCCTTGTGCAGATTTGAAGCGACGATGAAGTTGATCACCATATCGTTTAATAATGATTGCCATAATCGGCATAGGTAACAGAGACAGTAAAGTTAATTGCCAACTAATTTGTATACTCATCATAATTAGCACTGCACAGCCCATAACTAGCGAATCAACTAACGTAAGTACACCTTCACCCGCAGCAAACACCACACGATCCACATCATTAGTAGCACGAGCCATTAAATCTCCCGTACGGTGACGCAAATAAAATTCAGGGTTTTGTCGGCTAAGTTGCTGGTAAAAATTATTCCGTAATTTAACGGCTAATTGATATGACGCCCCAAACAACCATAAACGCCATATATAACGCAAGATATAGACAATCAATGCAATAACCAGCATAACACCAATCCACACCATCAATTGGTAAAATGACATAGATGCAGTACTGATCCCATCAACGATTACACCCACCAGATATGGCGGAATGAGTAGTAGAATAGAGATAATAATAAGCAGAGTCACTGCCCCAAGATAGCGACGCCACTCGCTACGGAAGTACCAACTTAATTGAGAAAACAATCTCACGCGTGTATATCCCGAAATGAAATAGATAGTAGAAATGTTGAACGATACTCAGAATAATTGAATTAACGCAATAAATTAATAATTGGTTAATCTGGTATCGGTAATGCTGTAGTGTATTTGATTTTTTCCATTGCAAAACTCGATGTCACATCAATCAACCCCGGAACACCATTAACCATACGCTTGTAAAAAAGATCATAACTTTTCATATCCACAACTTCTACGTGCATTAAATAATCACACTCACCAGCCATACGATAAAAAGCTAGGACTTCTGGCATTTGCTTTATAAATGCAACAAATTGCTCATACCAACCACTGCTATGCTGCTGAGTTCTGATCATAACAATCACTGTCAGCCCTAATCCTAATTTTTCGCTATCAAGCAAAGCAACTTTGCCAACGATATAGCCTTCATCTTCAAGTCGTTTTAGCCGTTTCCAACAAGGAGTAGAGGTAAGATTAACAGCTTCCGCCAATGCATTCAGAGACAGACTACAATCTTTCTGTAGTAACTTAAGCAACTTGCGGTCTGTTTTATCCAACATAGCTACCTCTTATAGAAAAATTTTCCATAAAGAAACCACATACTAAGAAAAATAACAATCTATTTCTCCCAGTATCAAGTTAATCTATCCGCTGCCAATTATTTTTAAATTATAGAGTTAATAATTAATGTCACACAGTTGGACCACCAAGGCAATCAGAGAGATTCAAGCAGACCATCAACGCAGCTCTGACACTCATCTTATCCTCCTTAATTTGCCAGTTTTTCCAGGTATCCATTTATATCTAAAAGATGAAAGCACCCATCCAACTGGCAGTCTGAAACATAGGCTTGCTCGTTCTTTATTCCTTTACGCACTTAGTAATGGTTGGATAAAGGAAGGTACCCCGGTTATTGAATCCTCATCGGGTAGCACTGCTGTATCCGAAGCCTATTTTGCCCGCCTGCTTGGGCTACCTTTTATTGCTGTTATGCCCTCATACACTGCGAAACGTAAAATTCAGGAAATTGAATTTTATGGTGGTAAATGCCATTTTGTTAACCATTCAGCACAAATATATGACGAGTCAGAACGACTAGCGAAAGAACTAAATGGTCATTATATGGATCAATTTACCTACGCCGAACGAGCAACAGACTGGCGAGGTAACAACAATATTGCTGAAAGTATTTTTCGCCAGATGCAAATGGAACCATTTCCTGAACCAGATTATATTGTTATGAGCGCTGGTACTGGGGGAACTTCTGCAACTTTAGGACGCTATATCCGTTACCAAGGGCATAACACTAAACTAATTGTTGTCGATCCAGAAAACTCTATATTTTATGACTATTACCGTCAAAATTGCTGTGATATTCGTGGCAATTATAGCAGCAAGATTGAGGGTATTGGCCGCCCTAGAGCAGAGCCTTCTTTTATTCCCTCAGTCATTGATGACATGATCCAAATACCCGATTGCGCCAGCATTGCAACAATTTACTGGTTGGAAAAATTACTAGGTAGAAAAGTTGGCGCATCTACGGGGACTAATGTCTGGGGAGCGCTTCTGCTTGCTAACCAAATGCATGACCGTGGAGAACAAGGTGCAATAGTAACTTTACTGTGCGACAGTGGTGAACGTTATCTCGATACTTACTACAATCCAGATTGGGTAAAAAATAACATCGGCGATATCTCACCTTATCTCAAACAACTACCCAATTTCTGTAGTTATAAGTAACATGACCATTTTATTCCAATGAGGATGTTACAATGAGACGAGCTGTTGTTGTATTCAGTGGGGGGCAAGATTCCACTACCTGCCTGATTCAGGCAATTAATCAATATGATGAAGTACATTGTGTCACTTTTGATTATGGTCAGCGCCATCGTGCCGAAATTGATGTTGCACGTAATATCAGTCATTCTCTTGGTGCTGTCGCACATAAAGTATTGGATGTCACATTACTTAACGAATTGGCTCTCAGCAGTCTGACTCGTGATAATATTCCTGTTCCCGATTACAATGAAAGTGAAAAAAGTGCCATACCCAGTACATTTGTCCCTGGCCGTAATATCTTATTCCTGACGCTGTCTGCTATATATGCTTACCAAGTTGAAGCCAAAGCAGTCATTACCGGCGTATGCGAAACTGATTTTTCCGGCTACCCTGATTGCCGTGATGAATTTGTCAAGGCACTGAATAAAGCAGTAAGCCTTGGCATTGCCCGTGATATCCGCTTTGAGACGCCATTGATGTGGCTCAACAAAGCTGAAACTTGGGCATTGTCCGACTACTACCAGCACTTAGACTTTGTTCGTAGTCAGACATTGACTTGCTACAACGGTATTCAAGGTAATGGGTGTGGTACATGTGCAGCTTGTCATCTCAGAGCTAACGGATTAGAACAATATCTCAATGCGCCTGAGAAAATTATGACTGAAATGAAAGCAAAAACACATTTAGTTTAATCCAAATGGCAATGAGAGCTTTTTCCTCTCATTGTCCTGTTTTCACCAAAACTCCCATTATTTCACGTAATTCACCTTCAATAGACAAAGCTCTTTGTGTTTTTCTATCAATCCAGACAAACGTAGTTTTAGCATCTGCAATGAGTTGATTATTCCTCTTGCGTATAATTTCCTGAGAAAATACGCCACTTCTGTTTCTCAGCTCCGTCAACCGACAATCCACCTCTAATTCATCACCAAGAACCGCTGAACTGCGATAATTAATATTAATATTAACCACTGCAAACCCAACATTGTTTTTCTGTATCCATTCCACTACAGAGTGTTTATGCAGCCACTCCCATCGAGCACTTTCTAGAAATTCCAAGTAGCGAGCATTGTTCACATGTTGAAATAAATCTATATGATAACCATGAACTTTTATAACTGAACTCATAATATTGCCTTAATGTTAACGTCACTCGTCTGATCAAGTTGATTTCACAATAGCAAAACAAAAAATTCATACTAATTAAAGTGATTTATTTGCAACCTTGATCACAACATCCTCATTCACAAAATAAATCATGAATAAGGATGAGGGAGATATATACTAGTAGCTTAACTTATTTCTGTTTCGTTCAACGAAAACTGGCCCTATTCCCTGAACCTCTTGTAATTGTTCCACTGTAGTAAATGCACCATGTTTTTCCCGATATTCAACAATCCCCTGTGCTTTTTTTACTCCAATACCATTCAGTGCTTTTGCTAACTCTTCTGCACTTGCAGTATTAATATTCACCTTTCCTTTTTCCTCTACTTTCAAAGCTTCCTGCTGCTGTAGCTGCTTTTCTGATGAAGAATGGCTGGTAGTACTGACTGTTTTAGCTACTTTGTCTTTTACTTGTTCGGCGGCAATCGCAAGTTGTCCGCCACACGCATAAAGCAAGCCAGCAACCAGAACAGATAAAATTCCCGATTTTTTCATATATGAATTCCTCCATGTTTTATTAGCGAGAAAAAGATTGCCACAGATAAATTTGAGCACAATGGACGAAGATCAGATATGCGAAAGGCCGCGAAAGCGGCCTTTATTGACAAGATAATTACAAAGATATTTGCGATACTCTCCGCAAATTTTTATTCGATATGACCTAACTTAATTTTGGCTTTTTCACGCAGACTTATCAGCAAAGATTCCAGCATAGCGTTACCCATTTCACTCTGGTAAACACCCGTCATGCTTTTAATTTGTTCCTCCGATACAACACCTGGAGTCACTTTATCCAGTTGAATCAGCACAACGTCATCCAAACTATTTTTCGTCAAACCATATTCTGCCTGACCTTCTTTTGGCTGTGGTAACGCGAACACTGCATTAACTAACATATTATCTTGAGATGTACGCTGAATAACCTGAGACTCACCAAACTGAATACCTGCATTTTTCAATGCTTGCTCACCTTTACCTTCTTTTAAGGCGGCCAGTAACTTATCGCTTTCGACTTGAAGTTGTTTTTCAGCTTTCTGACGTTTAACCAGTTCAGTAACCTGTTCTTTAACTTTTTCGAAGGGTTGTACTGTTTCTGGTTTATAATTGTCTACACGCAGAACAAATGCACGATCACCTTCAACGGAGATAACATCAGAGTTAGTTCCTGTTGGCCCCTGCCCATCAACAAGATTGCCTTCAAAAATGGCATGAATGACAGAACTAAAGTTAATCTCTGCCGGCACATGATTACGATCAAACCAATCAGTCGTCACAACCTTAATACCTGAAATTTCCTCAGCAGCAGCTAAAGATTCATTATCGCTGGTAGCAGCATCACTGACTTTCTGTTGCAGAGCATAGAAAGCATCTACTGCTTTTTCCTGCTTAACCGTTTTTTCAATTTCAGAGCGAACTTCAGATAAGGGTTTAATTATTTGAGGTTTAATATCATCCAAATGGAAAATAGCGAAGCCATTAAGAACCTTAATCAAAGAAGAAATTTGGCCTTTCTCTTTTAAATTAGCTTGTCTCAACTCTTCAGGAAGAGCATCTTCTTCCATCCAGCCGATATCACCGTGATTTTTCGCTGAAAATTTATCGGTGGACTTTTCAGCCGCCAATTTACCAAAATCAGCCCCTTTATTTAACTCATCAACTACTGTTTTAGCCTCAGCTTCAGTTGCAAGCTGAATTAAACTGTACTTTTTCTGCTCTGGTTGTGTATAGCGTTTTAAGTTGTGCTCATAGTAAGCATCAATGTCAGCAGACGTAGCCGAAACCTTATTCATTTCATCTACAGCATCCATTTTGATATAGCTGACTTTCACTTCCTCAGGAGCAATAAAGCTGCTCTTATTCAGATTATAGTAATCTTGCAAATCTTTATCTGTTACTTCCTGCTGCGCCTGAATTTTCTTCAGCTCCAGTGTAGCCAAACGGGCGGTTCTCTGTTGCAAAAACAATTCAGCATTGAGTTTCACTTCACTCGGCAAGGCTATTTCACTACCAGAAAAAGCCATAATTAATTGTTGATTAACTAAATTCTGGCGTGTTTGTTCAGCAAAAAGATCCGGACTCATATTGGAACGGTTGAGCAACTCCAGATATTTGTTGTTATCAAATTTACCATTTATCTGAAAGTAAGAAGTATTTCGGATAAAATCCTTAACTTGCTCATCACTGGCAGATAAACCTAATTCACGGGAATATTGTTCAATTAATACATTATTAATTAGACGCTCCAAAGCCTGATTACGAATCTGCTTCATGCTTTGTTCGTCACTTGCCAACACAGAGAATTTATCTCCCAATTGATCTTTCAAGGTGTCTCTCTCTTGCTGAAACACCCTCTCCAATTCAACACGACTGATAGTCTGACCATTCACTTCGGCAGCATAACTACCAGCTCCACTTGTCAGGTAGCCCCCAACTCCCGTCAAAACAAAAGACAGGATAATGAGAGCCAGCACGATTTTAAGCACAGGACTGTTTGCCGCCGTGCGTAGGTTGTCCATCATAAAGGGGCAAAACTCCGCTTTGGTGAAATTGAAAATACCATATTACGCTAATTCAAGCGCTAAGAGAAAAAAAGCGCACCAATCAATTGATGCGCTTCTATTTTAACTTACCAAACCTATCTCGTCAGTCTATGTTTGCCAATATAACAAGGACTGATAAACAATATTTGGTTCGTGTCACCCATTAACAGCGTCTTTCAAACCTTTACCTGGACGGAAAGCAGGTACTTTAGCCGCAGCAATTTTGAGCTCTTTTCCTGTTTGAGGGTTACGGCCTGTACGTGCAGAACGTTCACGAACAGCAAAAGTACCGAATCCCACCAGAGCAACATCATCACCATCCTTCAATGCACCCGTTACAGAAGAAATGAATGCATCTACTACACGCCCCGCAGCTGCTTTAGAAATATTAGAGTCAGCAGCAATTTTGTCGATCAGTTGTGATTTATTCACTCTTATCATCCCCATATAGTTTTTACTACCGCATCAGAATCCCAACGGATAACCCGATAGCAGTGCCGTTATATCAATCCTTCCCGATATTGGCAAGAAATCATAAGACAACAAAATATTTATTAAGCAGTTTACCCAAGTTAATAATGTAAAAAAGCTGGTAAGCCTGAATTCACTTACCAGCCTATATTTCATTCATACTTATTGAAAAAATTCACTATTTTGTATTACTTGACTGACACTAATTCTGCGCCAAACGCAGGGTTCTGCAATGTAATAGACAAAACATCTTCAATACGTTTAACTGGATGGATCTGTAGATCTGCAACAATGTTCTGGGGAATTTCTTCCAGATCACGTTTATTCTCTTCCGGAATTAAGACCGTTTTAATTCCACCTCGATGGGCAGCTAATAGTTTCTCTTTCAAGCCACCGATTGGCAGAACTAAACCACGCAACGTGATCTCACCCGTCATAGCAACATCCGCCCGAACTGGATTACCAGTCAGACAGGAGACTAATGCTGTACACATGGCGATACCTGCACTTGGGCCATCTTTTGGCGTCGCCCCTTCCGGAACATGGACATGAATATCCCGTTTCTCATAGAAATCAGAGTTGATACCCAACTTATCAGCACGAGCACGAACAACTGTTAATGCTGCCTGAATGGATTCCTGCATAACCTCACCGAGTGAGCCGGTATAGGTTAGTTTACCTTTCCCTGGAACACATGCGGTTTCAATGGTCAGTAAATCACCACCAACCTCAGTCCATGCAAGCCCTGTAACCTGACCAATACGGTTTTCTGTATCTGCACGGCCATAATCCACACGTTGAACACCCAAATAATCTTTCAAGTTATCTGCATTGATTTCAATATGTTTTAAATTTTTATCCATTAACAATGTCTTCACCGTCTTACGGCACAGCTTAGAAATTTCTCGCTCTAAACTACGCACTCCGGCTTCACGAGTGTAATAACGGATAATGCCAATAATAGCACTGTCATCAATAATTAATTCATTTCTTTTCAGAGCATTACGTTCAATCTGCTTAGGCAGCAAATGACGCTTGGCAATATTTAACTTTTCATCTTCGGTATAACCGGAAAGACGAATAATCTCCATGCGATCCAACAATGGTGCCGGAATCTTCATAGAGTTGGATGTTGCAACAAACATGACATCTGACAGATCATAATCGACCTCCAGATAATGGTCGTTAAATGCCACGTTCTGTTCTGGGTCCAAAACTTCCAATAAGGCAGAAGCTGGATCACCACGCATATCGGACGACATCTTATCAATCTCGTCCAGTAGGAATAGGGGATTTTTCACTCCAACCTTGGACATTTTTTGAATCAATTTGCCCGGCATAGAGCCAATATAAGTACGGCGATGACCACGAATTTCCGCTTCATCACGGACCCCACCCAATGCCATACGCACATATTTCCGCCCGGTCGCTCGTGCAATAGACTGACCTAAAGAGGTTTTACCCACCCCAGGAGGACCAACCAGACATAAAATCGGTCCTTTAATTTTGCTAATTCGGCTTTGTACTGCTAGATACTCAAGGATACGCTCTTTCACACGCTCTAAACCATAATGGTCGGTATCCAGAGTTTCCTGAGCTTTAATTAAATCTTTTTTAACTTTACTGCGAGCAACCCACGGAACCTGCACCATCCAATCGATGTAGCTACGGACAACCGTCGCTTCCGCCGACATAGGAGACATCATTTTCAGCTTTTGCAATTCAGCTTCGGCTTTTTCACGAGCTTCTTTGGGCATTTTTGCCGCTTCAATTTTGCGCTTCAGGGTTTCATACTCATCAGGCGCATCATCCATTTCACCCAGTTCTTTTTGAATCGCTTTCATCTGTTCATTCAGGTAGTACTCGCGCTGGCTTTTTTCCATTTGTTTTTTCACGCGGTTACGGATGCGCTTTTCTACCTGTAACAAATCAATTTCTGATTCCATCATTGCCATCAGATATTCAAGACGCTCAACGACATCAGACATTTCCAAAACAGTCTGTTTATCACTGAGTTTCAATGGCATATGCGCAGCAATTGTATCAGCTAATTTAGCTGCATCTTCAACACTGTGTAGCGAAGTCAAAACCTCTGGCGGGATTTTTTTATTTAGCTTAATGTAGCCTTCAAACTGATTAATAGCTGTCCTGATCATCACTTCCTGCTCACGTTCATCAACGATCGGTGAGTCAAGATACTCAGCATGAGCAGAAAAATGTTCGCCATTGTCAGTCAGAGTTGTAATGCGGGCACGTTTCAACCCTTCGACAAGCACTTTTACGGTGCCGTCAGGCAATTTTAACATCTGTAAAATAGAAGCTACTGTACCAACGGAGAAAAGGTCATTAACCCCTGGCTCATCAGTTGAAGCTTCTTTTTGCGCAACCAACATGATCTGTTTGTCATGATCCATTGCTGCTTCTAGGCAGTGAATAGACTTCTCACGCCCTACAAACAATGGGATCACCATATGCGGGTAAACCACCACATCGCGCAGAGGCAATACAGGGATTTCTATGCGTTCGGAACGCTCAAGATTCATAGAGCTCTCTCTTCGTTTAGCTTTCGCCAGTTTTTAGGGAATCTCGTGAAACGCGGTTCTCACGAGTTTCACTCCATAGAATATAAAATATATGGGGACAGGAATTTGACATTCAATAGTATGATACTTTAATAAAAATAAAATGAGGGTAGTCCCCTCATTTTATTTAATAATATCTCGTTTAGCGAATTCCCTATCCTAGACTCAATTATTCACCAGAAACCTGGGCATCCGGTTTGCTGTAAATCAGTAAAGGCGCAGATTGACCATTGACAACCGATTCATCTACAACAACTTTCCCAACGTTTTCCATTGATGGCAGATCATACATAGTGTCCAGCAATGCGCCTTCAACGATAGAACGCAGGCCGCGGGCACCTGTCTTACGAACCATTGCTTTCTTAGCAATAGCCGTCAGGGCTTCACTTCTGAATTCCAGATCAACACCTTCAAGGTTAAACAGTGCTTGATACTGCTTAGTCAACGCATTTTTAGGCTCTTTCAAAATCTGGATCAACGCTTCCTCACTCAATTCACTGAGCGTGGCAACAACAGGTAACCGCCCAATAAATTCAGGGATAAGACCAAATTTGATGAGATCTTCTGGCTCAGCCTGTGCAAGCAATTCGCCTTCAGTCGCTTTTTCTGACTCACCTTTGACTTTCGCACTAAATCCAATACCTGTACTGGTATTTAGACGCTGACCAATCACTTTATCCAGACCTGCAAACGCACCACCACAAATAAACAGGATCTTAGAGGTATCTACCTGTAAAAACTCCTGTTGTGGATGTTTACGCCCCCCCTGAGGAGGAACCGCAGCAATTGTACCTTCAATCAATTTCAGCAGCGCTTGCTGTACACCCTCACCTGAAACATCCCGAGTAATTGACGGGTTATCAGATTTACGTGAAATCTTGTCAATTTCATCAATGTAAACAATACCGCGCTGAGCTTTTTGCACATCGTAGTCACATTTTTGCAGTAATTTCTGAATAATGTTTTCTACGTCTTCTCCCACATATCCCGCTTCAGTCAGCGTAGTCGCATCTGCCATAGTAAAAGGAACATCAAGATAACGGGCCAATGTTTCAGCCAATAGTGTTTTACCACTCCCTGTCGGCCCAATCAGCAGGATATTACTTTTACCTAATTCAACACCGTTACTGGTATCGCCATTACGTAACCGCTTGTAATGGTTATAAACAGCAACCGCCAACACTTTTTTCGCCGTTTCCTGGCCGATCACATAATCATCCAAATGCTGACGAATTTCATGAGGCGTTGGTAATGCATTACGCTCACGATGTGGTACAAGCTCTTTAATTTCTTCGCGAATGATGTCGTTACATAAATCCACACATTCATCGCAGATATACACTGACGGGCCAGCAATCAATTTTCGCACTTCATGTTGGCTTTTCCCGCAGAAAGAGCAATACAGCAGCTTTCCTGAACCGTCTTTGCGCTTATCTGTCATCAGTCACAACCTCACTTTATCAACTGCTCACCCAGATTCGTCTGGCAAAGCAGGAAACTTCTGCTATTACCCCGAACGTCATAGCCTTACCAAGTGGTAAGCCGAATGTTTATATACCCGTTATCTTTCAAGTCGCCTCTTTGTTGACTGCACTCACTCACCCCGGTCACATAGTTACCTATGCTCCCGGGGATTCGCTCTCTTGCCGTCTCGATGCATCTTGAAATCCATAGGGTATATTATAGCTTCTGGGAATAATAAATTAATCGCGATGGGTGAAAATCTTATCAACCAATCCATATTCTACGGCTTCGTCTGCTGACAAGAAACGATCACGTTCTGTATCTTTCGCGATCTCTTCAATAGGTCTTCCCGTATGTTTTGCCATCAATTCATTCATACGCGATTTTACTTTCAGTATTTCCTGAGCATGAATTTCAATATCTGTAGCTTGCCCCTGGAAACCGCCTAATGGCTGATGAATCATAACCCGGGAATTTGGCAAACAGATACGTTTTCCCTTTGCCCCAGCAGTCAACAAGAATGCTCCCATTGAACATGCCTGCCCCATACAAATAGTACTGACATCCGGTTTAATAAACTGCATCGTATCATAGATGGACATTCCCGCAGTAATCACACCACCTGGTGAATTGATATATAAGAAAATATCTTTTTCCGGATTCTCTGCTTCAAGAAACAACATCTGAGCTGCAACCAGATTTGCCATGTGATCTTCAACCTGACCGGTCAGGAAAATAATACGCTCCTTTAATAAGCGAGAATAGATATCGTATGAACGTTCTCCACGAGCAGTCTGTTCAACTACCATCGGCACCAAAGCCATGTGAGGCGCATATTGATCCCGCTTGTCGCTATATGACATTTTCGTCTCCTAATAGAATTCATGTTGGTGCCATTCATAACCAATTCTACTTGAGATAAGCGATGATGACCATGATTCAAAGTTAGCCAATC
Organism: Photorhabdus kayaii; assembly: GCF_025384895.1. Lineage (NCBI taxonomy): Bacteria > Pseudomonadati > Pseudomonadota > Gammaproteobacteria > Enterobacterales > Morganellaceae > Photorhabdus > Photorhabdus kayaii. Next base: position 47,649 of record NZ_JAJAFZ010000007.1, on the reverse strand, counting down.
AAGGGGGAATCCCCCCTGAAAAATTTTGCAATCATATACATAATATTAAAAAGGATCTGAGGGTAAACCCACTTTTTTCAAGAAAAATCTTGCCTCTTAATTTATAAAAAAACCCGCAGGTTAATCTGCGGGTTCATTTCACTGAGATGATAAATTCATTATCTCATGACAAAACTAAAGCTTATGCCATTTGATTCTGATTCATTAACTCATTGAAAGTTGTTTCTTTTTCAGAAACTTTTGCTTTACCCAGAAGAACTTCAACAGCTTGTTCTTCTAAAGCAACATTACGAACATTATTCATCAATTCTTGGTTTTTACCATAGAATTCGATCACTTCTTGAGGTGCTTCATAGGCAGAAGCCATTTCCTCAATTAATGCTTTAACACGTTCTTCATCAGCTTTCAGTTCATTACTACTGATAACTTCGCCTAATAACAAACCAACAACAACGCGACGCTTAGCCTGTTCTTCAAACAGTTCACGAGGCAGTTCCAAAGCTTGTTTTTCATTGCCACCGAAACGCTGAGCAGATTGACGGCGCAGAACATCAATTTCGCTATCAACAGCAGCAGCAGGAACTTCGATTTCGTTAACTTTAACTAATCCCTCGATAACCTGAGATTTAATACGGTTACGAACTGCATTTTTCAGTTCACGTTCCATATTTTTACGTACTTCTGCACGCAGACCATCAACAGTGCCATCAGCAATACCGAAACGTTTGATGAATTCTTCATTAAACTCTGGCAGCTCACGCTGTTCCACTTTTTTCAACGTGATTGCAAACTTAGCAGCTTTGCCTTTCAGATTTTCAGCGTGATAATCTTCTGGGAAATTCACATCAATGGTAAATTCTTCCCCAGCTTTATGGCCAATAATGCCCTCTTCAAAACCTGGGATCATACGACCCTGCCCCATAGCCAGAACAAAATCAGAAGCCTTACCACCTTCAAACTCTTCACCATCGATAGAACCATTGAAGTCAACAGTCACACGATCTTCTGCACCAACAGCTTCTTCAGTTTCTTTCCAATTAGCCTGCTGCTTACGCAATGTTTCCAGCATTGCATCAACATCTTCGCCTTTTACTTCAACAACGGGCTTTTCAACTTCAATAGATTCCAGATCTTTCAATTCAATTTCTGGATAAACTTCAAACTCTACAGAGTAAGTGAAATCTTCACCATTTTTGAATTGTTCTGGTGCATAACTTGGCGCACCTACTGGATTAATTTTTTGTTCGATGATTGCATTAATAAAGTTACGTTGCATCAGATCACTCAGAACGTCCTGAATGACAGAAGCACCGTAACGTTGTTTAACAACGTTCATAGGCACTTTGCCTTTACGGAAACCATCGATACGAACTTTTTTTGCTACATTGACCAACTCACTACTAACTGCTTTCTCAACATCGGCAGCAGGAACGGTGATTGTCACACGACGCCCAAGGCCTTGAGTGGTTTCAACAGAAACTTGCATTTTTTTACCTCAAAAAAATCATAGTGCTCGGTCAACTCCAGAGACCACACAACCAGCACATATTTTATGTACCAATCGCAACACTCTCTACGAACCGGGGCGGTCGCATTTAAAAACCGAGAATCCCTGATGTCAGAAGCGTCCCGAAACCATTCTAAAAATTAGACGCGACATTATAGCGATGCAGAGGGTGTGAGTCGAGAATTGCTGAAAAAAGCCCGAACTATTCATCAACTTCACAGGATAACGATTATTCAGCGGCTAAATTTGCATCCAAAATGTATCATATATAAAACGTAAAAACGGCCCGAAGACCGTTCACTGGATTTATTCAGTTGTGTAAGAAAACGCCCCAAATTAAGCATCAATCAGCGGATTTCAGGCAACAATATTACCCCCACGACATGCCGGTGACGCCAAAACAGTATCCTGCAATTCATTCCACTCTTTTTCTGTATAGGTATGCAACGCCAAAGCATGAACACCTGCGGACAATTCTGCCGATAATACGCTGTAAACAGAACGATGGCGGTTTAGCATACGTTCACCAGCAAATTTATTGCTGATGATTACGACCTTAAAATGGCTTTCAGAACCTATGGGTACATTGTGACGATAACTTTCATCAATGACCTCAAGATATGAGGGATTAAATGCAACCTGTAATTTCTCTTCTATATCCTGATACACCATATCATTCCCCTTAACCGCACAGTAGTCGTACTACCAACCATACTAATAATTTTAGTCTATTCTCCATAAGTTATAGCATCAACGCATTAAAATATCTTTCAATCGAATCCTACATCATAAGGTTTTTATATGCGTTTACCCCATCAGAGATATGCCATGATCAAAAGGCAGTGCTATTATTGACGTAATTTATGCTATTGATAAGTATTACTGGATATCCTTATCACTGATGAGAAAATTAACATGTTGAAAAGAATTTTATTCCCACTCATTGCACTTTTTCTTCTTGCAGGCTGTGCAGCTCCCAGCAATACCCTGACCATCGAACCTAAAATTACATTGCCAACAGCAGACCCAACGATGGGTGCGATTACCATCAGTATTAGCGGTGCCGACAATCGTCAGTCTCAAACACTTGCTCAAGTTAACCGCAATGCAAAGCTGGAAATACTGAAACCATCCCGTGATCTGCGCTTTCTACTCCAGGAAATCCTGGAAAAACAGATGACCGCTCGTGGTTATATGATTGGCTCTCCAGCCAATGCCAATCTGCAAATTATTGTGAACAATTTATATGCAGACGTTAAAGAAGGTAGCCTGCGCCATAATATTTCAACAAAAGCCGATATTTCCATCATTAGTACAGCGCAAAATGGCAGTAAACAAGTTAAGAATTACCGCACTAGTTACAATGTACAAGGTCCTTTAGGCGCAACTAATGAGAAAATTGCTGATGCAGTCAATACTGTATTATCAGAAGTCATAGCAGATATGGCTCAAGATCCTTCCGTCAGTAATTTCATCAAACAAAATGCTCGCTAATTAAAGGATTAATTATTTACTCTGCCCGCAAAGGGCAGGGTTTTGGGAGGCACATGTCTTATCGTTATCTCACCGTTTTTACCCAACATAATTCACGAATTCTGCTTTTACTCGGCTTTGTTTCTGGTTTACCGCTCGCATTGACCGCCAGCACCCTGCAAGCATGGATGACCGTTGAAGACGTTGATCTGAAAACAATTGGCTTTTTTTCTCTTGTCGGCCAAGCGTATGTTTTCAAATTTCTTTGGTCCCCTTTTATGGACCGCTTTATCCCCCCTTTTCTTGGACGTCGCCGTGGTTGGCTACTTGTTACACAGTTATTACTTATAGCCAGTATCGCGGCAATGGGCTTTCTCCAGCCATCTCAACATTTATGGTGGCTAGCCACACTGGCAGTAACCGTCGCTTTCTGTTCTGCATCACAGGATATCGTCTTTGATGCTTATAAAACCGATTTATTGAGTAGCGAAGAGCGGGGTGTAGGTGCTGCCGTTTCGGTATTTGGTTATCGATTAGCCATGTTAGTTTCAGGCGGGTTAGCATTATGGATCGCAGACCGCTATATTGGCTGGCAACACACCTACTGGTTGATGGCTGGACTGATGCTGATTGGCGTCTATGCGACGTTAAAAGCTAGAGAGCCTGAAATTGACGCTCCGTCACCAAAAACACTCCAGCAAGCCGCAATAGAGCCATTAGTCGATTTTTTTAATCGCAATAATGCATGGCTGATACTACTGTTAATTGTCATGTATAAAATGGGAGATGCCTTTGCTGCCAGCCTAAGTACCCCATTTCTTATCCGAGGTATTGGCTTTGATGCTGGTGAAGTTGGAATGATCAACAAAACGCTGGGATTAGCAGCAACTATCGTTGGTGCATTATATGGTGGTTATTTAATGCAACGATGGAGTTTATTCCGCTCACTCATGATCTTTGGCATCCTGCAAGCGATTTCCAATATTGGATACTGGCTGTTATCCATTACTGACAAAAATATCTACACTATGGGCAGCGCCATTTTTCTGGAAAATATCTGTGGCGGAATGGGAACCGCTGCATTTGTTGCCTTACTTATGGCGTTATGTCATAAATCGTTCTCTGCAACACAATTTGCTTTATTATCTGCTTTATCTGCTGTTGGACGAGTCTATGTCGGCCCAATTGCGGGTTGGTTCGTTGAATTACATGGCTGGCCAAACTTCTATCTATTCTCTATAGCGGCCTCTGTTCCAGGCTTATTACTGTTATTTATCTGCCGCCAGACTCTGGTTTATACCCAGCGAACTAACGATTTTATGCCACGTACTGAATTCAAAAATTCCTATCGTCTAGCGCTTGGCTTACTATCATTAGCAAGCATCTTGCTCACATTCTGGTTATTTACCATCACCACCAATGCTCTTAACTGGACTCATGCACCTTATCTGGCCGAAACATTGCTATTATGGGCAGCACAGATTGGTATCACAGGCATCATTCTCGGTAGCTTTCTAGATTATCTCGCATTAAGAAGGAACAAATTGGCTTAAAAGGCGAAAACATTAAGTTAATTTATTAAAGGTTGACGACGGTCAGCCTTTGATATCTCTGCCCTCTTTTTAAATAGTTAAGTGATAGCGATCACACTTCAAATAGTCATTTGCCCAAAAGTGCTATTTTCGAGTAATTATTTGATTGTTCAATATTCATATCCGCGTAGAATCAGACTACCATTTTAAGGGTTATTTAATATAGCTTTGAAACCCAAAACCTCTTTTCATGGATGCGTTAGAGAAATTTATGAGAACAACCATTCTGGCTACTGCTTTATTCACCACCGTCTCAGTTCCAGCTTATGCTGAATATCAAGGGGGCTTTGCTAATATCAGCATGAACTACCTCGACTGGACTAGCCATACCACACACAAGTCAGGGCAAACCTCTCATAAAGACGACTTTGCCTACTTAGAACTGGAAGGCGGAGCCGGATTTAACTGGGGTGAACTATACGGGTTCTTTGATCTGGAAAATGCTTTCAACAATCAGCATGCTGAACCAGGGGATAACCAAAGATACACTTTTAAAACAACCGGTCGCTTTTATCTGGCTGATACAGGTTTCAATCTCTATGGTCATGTTTATGGTACTTATTCGCTCCCAGGTACAGCACATGGCGGGAACTTCCATGAGGTAAATACCCTCTATGGTATTGGCTACAACACTGATTTCGCTGGTGTCTGGTTCAAACCGTTTGTGGCGCTGCACTATGTTGACCAAACTTTCTACTCCGGTAATAACGGCTATGTCGTTGGTTGGGTTGCGGGTTACGACTTTCAACTCTGGGAAGAAAAATTCAGCATAACTAACTGGAATGAAATAGAACTTAATCGAAATGAACGCTACGGCAACGGTGGACGGAATGGTACCAATGGTGCAATAGCGTTATGGTGGACACCTCACAAATCCTTCACAACTGGCATTCAATATCGATATGCCGATCATAAACTGGGTGAAGACTTCTGGCAGGATGGGATTGTTTACACTATCAAATATAATTTCTAATTATTGATTTTAATTGTGAGCTACCAAAAGTGGCTCACAATTAATTTAATTCTTAAATAAAATGGCCGCGGCGGAAATTTTTAAAGCAAATTTTTATATTTTTTTCCTCTTCTCTAAAAAATATAAAATAACTTTAGTATAAATTCGTATTTCCGCCCTATTTCGTTACAATTAAATAACCTTTTCAAGCTAACTTCTGATTAATCCTCCACTTGCATGTGATCCCATCGACATAAAGGGTAACAACCCCTCAACTAACTATTACAAATGTTTACACTCCAGTAGCCTTACCGTAGAATGCCCGCACTGATGAAACGACAATAGAGCTTTTGTTATTTGGAGTCGTTAGATGAGACTTATGAAATACAATAAAAGTATTGGGATATTGTCAATACTAGCGGCTACTCTTGTGCTGAGTGGCTGCGATATGGTATTGATGAACCCTAAAGGCGCCATCGGCGCTGAACAAAAAACGCTGATACTCACGGCTATTGGCCTGATGCTGATCATCGTTATTCCGGTAATCATCATGGCATTCACTTTTGCCCTGCGTTACCGCGAAGCCAACAGAAGTGCTACCTATCGCCCTAACTGGGCGCACTCAAATAAAATTGAGCTGGTAGTATGGACCGTTCCTATCATTATCATTATTATTTTAGCAACCATTACTTGGAAAACAACCCACGAGCTTGACCCATATAAACCACTGGTTAGCGATGAAAAACCCGTAACTATTGAAGTCATCTCTCTTGATTGGAAATGGCTATTCGTTTACCCGGAGCAAGGTATTGCTACAGTTAACGAAATTGCTTTTCCTACCGGAGTGCCTATTAACTTCAAAATCACCTCTGATTCCGTGATGAACTCATTCTTCATCCCGCAATTAGGTGGTCAAATCTATGCAATGGCTGGTATGCAGACTAAACTTCACTTAATTGCCGATGAACCTGGCGTTTATAAAGGTTTGTCCAGTAGCTATAGTGGTCACGGCTTCTCTGGCATGAAATTTACTGCTACCGCTACCGCAGATCGGGAAGGTTTTGAACAATGGGTTCAAAAAGTGAAAGCCTCTCCCAAAACCTTGGATACCATGCAAGCATTTGATGAGTTAGCCAAACAAAGCCAGAATCATCCGGTTGAATACTTCTCAAGCGTTAAACCTAACCTGTATCAAGACATTATTGCCAAATTTATGGGCAACATGAATATGCATGGCGGCCACGGTGCAACGACAGGTCATAACATGAATATGAGCGAAACTGCTCATGCCGGAGTTGAGGAATAAAGTAATGTTGGGAAAATTAACACTTGATGCAATCCCACTGCATGAGCCCATTGTCATGGTTACTCTTGCAGGGATTCTCTTAGCAGGGCTCGCAATTGTCGGAGCCCTGACCTATTTCCGTAAATGGAAATGGCTATGGAGCGAGTGGTTAACCAGCGTTGACCACAAGAAAATCGGTATTATGTACATTATCGTGGCGCTGGTCATGATGCTCCGTGGCTTTGCCGATGCCATCATGATGCGTGGTCAGCAGGCTGTCGCCTCTGCGAGTGAAGCAGGTTTCCTGCCACCGCATCACTATGACCAGATTTTTACCGCCCACGGCGTCATCATGATTTTCTTCATGGCGACACCTTTTGTTGTCGGTCTGATGAACGTCGTGGTTCCACTACAGATCGGCGCTCGTGACGTGGCATTCCCATTCCTGAACTCACTGAGCTTCTGGTTTTTCGTCGTCGGCGTTGCACTGATTAACATCTCTCTGGGTGTAGGTGAATTCGCTCAGACCGGCTGGTTAGCTTATCCTCCGCTCTCAGGTATAGAATATAGCCCAGGCGTTGGGGTCGATTATTGGATATGGAGTCTTCAGATATCCGGCATTGGTACCTTGCTGACAGGCGTTAACTTCTTTGCGACGATCCTGCGTATGCGTGCTCCTGGCATGTCCATGATGAAAATGCCTGTATTCTCTTGGGCAGCACTCTGTACTAACGTATTGATCATCGCCGCATTCCCGATTCTGACAGTGACCATTGCCCTGCTAACTTTTGACCGCTACATGGGCACCCATTTCTTCACCAATGATATGGGTGGCAACATGATGATGTACATCAACCTGATATGGGCTTGGGGTCACCCTGAAGTTTACATTCTGGTGTTGCCGGTCTTTGGTGTTTTCTCTGAAGTGACTGCGACGTTCTCGAAAAAACGACTGTTCGGCTATACTTCTCTGGTATGGGCAACCATTGCCATTACCGTACTGTCGTTCATTGTATGGCTGCACCACTTCTTTACGATGGGCTCGGGTGCGAACGTTAACGCCTTCTTTGGCATAGCCACCATGATTATCTCGATTCCGACAGGCGTTAAGATCTTCAACTGGCTGTTCACAATGTATCGAGGCCGTATTGAGTATAAAACACCGATGCTGTGGACCGTTGGCTTCATCGTCACCTTCTCTATCGGTGGTATGACTGGCGTTCTGCTGGCAGTTCCAGGCGCAAACTTCGTTCTGCATAACAGCTTGTTCCTGATCGCACACTTCCATAACGTTATTATCGGTGGTGTTGTCTTCGGTTGTTTTGCTGGTACTGCTTACTGGTTCCCGAAAGCTTTCGGTTTCACACTGAACGAAAAATGGGGTATCCGCGCATTCTGGTTCTGGATTATCGGCTTCTTTATCGCCTTTATGCCAGTTTACGCGCTCGGCTTTATGGGGATGACTCGTCGTATTAGCCAAGATATCAACCCTGAATTCCATACTCTGCTGGTCGTCTCCGCGATTGGTGTTGCACTGATTGCCGTTGGTATCCTGTGTCAGGTCATTCAATTCTACGTTAGTATCCGTGACCGTGACCAAAACCGTGACCTGACCGGCGACCCTTGGGGCGGGCGTACTCTGGAGTGGGCAACATCTTCTCCACCACCGTTTTATAACTTTGCTGACGTTCCACATGTGCAAGCGCGTGATGCATGGTGGGATATGAAAGAAAAAGGCACAGCTTATAAACGTCCTGCTAAGTATGAAGAAATTCATATGCCTAAAAATGCCGGTGCGGGTGTAATTATTGCTGGCTTCAGCTTGCTGTTTGGTTTCGCCATGATTTGGCATATCTGGTGGCTAGCTATCGCAGGCTTTGCGGGCATGATTATCACTTGGATTGCAAAAAGCTTTGATGAAGATGTTGATTACTACGTACCCGTTGCTGAAGTTGAGCAAATTGAGAATCAACACCATGAACAAATTAGCAAGGCAGGTCTGAACCATGTCAACTGAAACTATGACTAACCACAATCATGCCCACGAGCATCACGGGCACCACGATGCGGGAGCCACTAAAGTATTCGGTTTCTGGGTCTACTTGATGAGTGACTGTATTTTGTTCGCATGTCTATTTGCGACTTATGCAGTACTCGTTAACGGAACCGCAGGCGGCAAATCGGGTAAAGAGATTTTCGACCTCTCTTTCGTATTGGTCGAAACTTTCCTACTGTTATTCAGTAGTATCACTTATGGCTTTGCCATGTTAGGCATGAACAAAGGAAAAGTCGGCCAAGTTAACGCCTGGCTCGGTATGACTTTCCTGTTCGGCCTTGGCTTCGTGGCGATGGAATTGTACGAATTCCATCACCTGATTGTTGACGGCCACGGCCCTGACCGCAGTGCATTCTTGTCCGGATTCTTCGCACTGGTTGCTACTCACGGTATCCACGTTACCTGTGGTCTGGTCTGGATTATCATCATGATAATCCAAGTAACCCGCCGCGGTTTAACTGATGTAAATAAAACCCGTCTGAACTGCCTGAGCTTGTTCTGGCACTTCCTGGATGTGGTATGGATCTGTGTATTTACCGTTGTTTATCTGTTAGGAGCTATGTAATGAGTCATTCCAATACCGCTCATACTGGAGCTAGCCACGGTAGCCTAAAGTCTTATCTGATCGGCTTTGTTCTTTCGGTCATCCTGACAGTGATTCCGTTCTGGATAGTAATGGATGGTTCCGCCTCCCATACGACTATCCTGACAACAGTAGTCGCTCTGGCTGTGGTGCAGATTATTGTTCATTTTATTTACTTCCTGCACATGAACACTTCGTCAGAAGAGCGCTGGAACTTAGTCGCATTGCTGTTCACTATCTTGATTATCGGTATTGTTGTTGTTGGCTCACTATGGATTATGTACAACCTCAACATTAATATGATGGTTGATTAAAGAGCTGCATATATGATTAAGCAATACCTGCAAGTAACTAAACCAGGAATTATTTTCGGCAATTTAATTTCTGTGATCGGTGGTTTTCTACTCGCCTCGAAAGGGGTGATTGATTACCCTTTGTTCATCTCGACTCTGCTCGGCGTTTCATTAGTCGTGGCTTCTGGTTGTGTATTTAACAACTACATTGACCGTGACATCGATCGGATCATGGAAAGAACAAAAAACCGCGTCCTTGTAAAAGGGCTTATTGATCCGAAAATCAGCCTGATTTATGCATCAATACTGGGTATTGCTGGCATAGTGCTGCTCTATGCAGCAGCCAATGCTTTAGCAATGCAATTAGCGATTATCGGTTTTGTCATCTATGTAGGGGTTTACAGCCTCTATATGAAAAGGAAATCTGTTTATGGCACGTTGATCGGCAGTTTGTCCGGTGCTGCACCTCCGGTTATTGGTTATTGTGCAGTAACTGGTCAGTTTGATACGGGCGCGTTGATCCTGTTACTGATTTTCAGCCTGTGGCAAATGCCGCACTCCTACGCCATTGCTATTTTTCGTTTCAAAGATTACCAGGCAGCCAATATTCCTGTACTGCCCGTCATTAAAGGCATATCTGTGGCGAAAAACCACATTATCCTTTATATCCTGGCATTTATGATTGCAACCCTTATGTTAGCCATCAGCGGTTACGCTGGTTACAAATATCTGGTTGTTGCAGCAGCAGTGAGCGTCTGGTGGCTAGGAATGGCGTTATCCGGTTACAAAACTGATAATGACCGCATTTGGGCTCGTAAATTATTTATATTTTCCATTGTGGCAATCACTTCCCTGAGTGTCATGATGTCTATTGACCCACATGTGCCCTCAGAAGCCTTCCTAACTTACGTCCGGTAATTTTCCCTGATGGCAGTCGCTACCCCCTCTGCCATCAGTTTCCTTCCAGCCTGTTATCCCCTCTCCTTAATACTTCAATATTATTAATTCAATTAACTATTTACCCCTTATTGAAAACCTATCTACAATGACGCATCAAAATATTTCGAGGTAATCATGAACGATAATAAAATGACGCCACTTGAGCTTCGGGCGACATGGGGCCTAGGTTCAGTTTTTTCTCTGCGAATGCTAGGCATGTTCATGGTTCTTCCTGTATTAACAACCTATGGACTTCATCTAAAAGATGCCACCGAAACACTTATTGGCATCGCCATTGGCATTTATGGTCTAACCCAAGCAATTTTCCAGATCCCTGTTGGCCTGTTTTCTGACAAAATTGGCCGTAAGCCCTTAATTGTTGGTGGATTATTGCTATTCGTCCTTGGCAGTATTATTGCTGCTCTCAGTGACTCCATCTGGGGCATAATAATTGGACGAGCGTTACAAGGCGCTGGAGCGATATCTGCTGCAATTATGGCGCTACTTTCTGATTTAACCCGTGAACAAAATCGAACTAAAGCAATGGCTTTTATTGGCATTAGTTTCGGAATAACTTTCGCCATCGCCATTGTACTTGGCCCAATCCTTACGAATGCCATTGGATTAAATGGCCTATTTTGGGGAATTACCATTCTGGCCGGTAGTGGCATTCTGATAACATTATTTGCTGTTCCTTCCACCGATAAACACATTATTAACCGTGAATCAGGCATTGTTCGTCACAGTTTCAGTAAGGTTCTGGCTGATAGCCAGTTGCTGAAACTTAACTTTGGCATTCTCAGTTTGCACACTTTGTTAATGGCAAGTTTTGTCGCCCTTCCTTTGGTGATGCAACAAGCGGGGCTCCCTACCCAACAACACTGGAAGGTTTATCTGATCACTATGCTAGTTTCATTCTTATCTGTTTTACCTTTCATTATTTACGCAGAAAAAAAGCGCCGCATGAAACAAGTGTTTTCACTGTGTATCACGATGCTACTGATTGCTGAAATTGTATTGTGGGCGGCGGGACATCACTTATGGGTGATTTTTATCGGCATACAAATTTTCTTTATTGCTTTCAATGTAATGGAAGCTATCCTGCCATCACTTATCAGTAAAGAAGCACCAGCGGGTTATAAAGGTACAGCAATGGGTATCTACTCCACCAGCCAATTTTTAGGTGTCGCTTTAGGGGGTGGCCTCGGTGGTTGGTTATATGAATTAAAAGGAGCACCGCTGGTATTTGCGGCAGGTATCGTTCTGACAATCATTTGGCTCATTATTAGCATAACAATGAAACAACCTGCATATGTCAGCAGCATCAGAATTTCTCTACCAGAGAATATAGTCAATAAGGCATTGCTGGAACAAAAAATTCTTGTTCAGCCAGGCGTTTGCGAGGTCGTTATTGTTCCGGAGGAGCATAGTGCTTACATAAAAGTAGATACTAAGCTGACAAGCAGAGCACAACTTGAGCAATTGATAGCTAATAATAACACGATAGATTAAGTATCAAACCAGATAACCCCTACTCACTCCGATTCGATATTAAGGGAGATTGGGAGTGGGATTCCTTGTCAGGAATACCCCACTCCACATTAGGCTAGATATATCAATCCATTAGTCGGAAAATCAATCCCGAAAATTAGTAAACTGGAATGGCTGTCCCAGCTCTGCGCCACGAACTAATGCCATAACACTTTGCAAATCATCACGAGCTTTACCTGTCACTCGCACTTGCTCACCCTGAATCTGTGCCTGTACTTTCAGCTTACTATCCTTAATCAGCTTCACGATCTTTTTCGCCGTAGGGGTATCAATCCCCTGCTTCAGAGTCGCTTCAACGCTGTAAGTTTTACCACTGTGCAACATATCATCAGGGATATTCAATGCAGCACCATCGATACCACGTTTAGCCAACTTTTCACGCATGATATCAACCAACTGATTTACCTGAAAATCTGACTCACTGGCAATCTTGATAGATTCATTTTTTTCATTTAACTCGAAATTGGCGCTGACATTACGGAAATCCCAACGGCTAGCAAGCTCGCGCTGCGCATTTTCTACCGCGTTGCGAACTTCATGCATATCAATTTCTGAAACAATATCGAAAGATGGCATTATCCATGACCTCCTGATAATCAATAAGTTGGCATGATAACCGCTTTCCATTGTCAGCAAAAGCGCTATACTCGGATTAGCGGGATCTTATTATTTCCATCCAATATTATGGCAGCGTCTTTCAAAAGGTGTATATGAAGATAACCGTTCTTGGCTGTGGCGCTATAGGAAAACTGTGGCTAGCAGCATTATCACAACAAAAACATCAAGTACAGGGTTGGCTAAAAAGTTCTCGGTCTTATTTATCTGTTCATATTGACGAAATGAATGGGCAAGTCTTCAACCAACCAATCCCAACTAATAACAACGACCATCTTGCCAACAGCGAATTACTGATTGTCTGTTTGAAAGCATGGCAAGTCGCTGATGCAGTGAATAATTTACTCCCCAAACTTTCACCTAATTGCCCAATCTTATTACTACACAATGGTATGGGTACCCAAGAAGAACTATTATCAGCGCCTAATCCAATACTGCTTGGCGTCACAACGCATGGTGCATATCAGGATGACCAACGGGTTTATCATACCGCTTCCGGGCTAACCCATATTGGCCCAGCAACGTCAAATGCAACTGGGCTTAGCTCTCTGGCTAATGTATTACATCAATCTTTGCCAGATGTTGCATGGCATAATGAAATTCTCTCGATTAGTTGGCTGAAACTTGCCGCTAACTGTGTCGTAAACCCGCTGACTGCGCTTTATGAATGCCAAAATGAAGATCTGCTTCGCTACCCGGAACAATTGAATATTTTGTGCGAAGAAATTATTCAGGTTATGCAACGAGAAAACATCCATACCACTATCGACAAGCTGATTGCCTATGTCTACGATGTGATTAAGCTTACAGCAAAAAACTACTCATCCATGTTGCAGGATGTCCGCGCAAAGCGTCGCACTGAAATTGACTATATCACTGGTTATTTATTACGCCGGGCCCGTGCACATGGTCTTTCTACCCCTGAAAATACCCGTATCTATAACCTAGTAAAACATAAGGAAAGATGATTATGAATCCTTCAGCACTCATCTGCCTAACTCACGGTAGTGAAGAAATAGAAGCCGTTGCAACCATTGATTTACTGGTACGCGCTGGCATCAGTGTTACGATCGCCAGCACCGCCAGCGATGGAGAATTAGTTTTAACTTGCTCCAGAGGTGTGAAATTGGTTGCTGATGTCCCTCTGGAAAAAGTTATTGATGAATCTTTCGATGCCATCATCTTACCCGGCGGTATGCAGGGTGCCGAGTGTTTCCGTAATAATCCACTAGTTATCGAAAAAATCCGCAAGGCACATTATCAAGGAAAAATTATCGCTGCAATTTGTGCCGTGCCTGCTATCGTGCTTGAACACCATAATTTATTCCCTACTGGCAAAATGACCGGCTACCCCGGTTTGCAAGACAAAATTTCATCCGATAAATGGATTGATTGCCGAGTCTGTTTTGATGATCGTGTCAATCTATTGACCAGCCAAGGGCCAGCGACAGCTTTTGATTTCGCATTAAAACTCATTGAATTATTAAAAGGACGAGCAACAGCAGCCGAGGTGGCAGCTCAACTCATATTACCACTAGGTGTATATTCTTATCAGGACTGAAAAAATAGACAAAAACACCTTACTTTATACGATTCGGGGTTCACGTAATAGGAACCCCGAAACATAGAATTGAAGCAATTAAGGCCGATAAACTTTCACGTTATCAAAACCCTGCTCAGATAAATAGAGTGCCTGCAAACGACTCATTACCCCACGTTCACAATAGAGCAAATAAGTCTTATCCTTTGGCAAATCACCAAACTGACTGCTCAACTTATAGAATGGCAATGATTTAATTTCCACACCATTTAACTGCAATGGCCGATCATCTTGTTCATCAGGCGAACGAATATCCAATAACACATCCGTCGGAGCGAACGCTGTCACCGTTTCAATTTCAACCACTTGCTGATTGCTTTGTTCTGCGATCTGGCGAATATCAATATTCTGAGCTTCACTGACAACTTTTTCCAAAATATTAAAATCGAAATTCGCCTCTTCTGCTTCAATTTTAGCTTTAACAGCTTTTACTGTCGGGCTTTTTGAAATAACACCACAGAATTCAGGCATTGTACGGGCAAAATCCTCAGTGCCTATTTCACGTGCCAACCTGATAATGTGCTCTTTATCATGAGAAATCAGCGGCCGCAGAATCAACGTATCCGATGCATTATCAATCAAACGCAAATTAGTGAGTGTCTGGCTGGAAACCTGTCCCAAAGCCTCACCGGTAACAATCGCCTGCACGCCATAACGCTCTGCAACTTTAGATGCCGCTCTTACCATCATCCGTTTAAGCACCACCCCCATTTGACCGTCATCAACTTTTTCCAAAATTTCAGCGACAACAGGTTCAAAATCCACGGCAACGAAACGGACTTTATGGGAACTGCCAAAACGATTCCAAAGATAATGAGCAACCTGTTTCACACCAACTTCATGAGCAGAACCGCCAAGATTGAAGAAGCAATAGTGAACACGACAGCCACGGCGCATTAGCATATAGCTGGAAACACCAGAATCAAAGCCTCCAGAAATTAGAGATAATACATCTTCCTGCGTTCCGATAGGAAAACCACCAATTCCTTCATAACGGGCTTTTACCAGAATCAGTACATCTTGATCAATTTCCAGATTAACAGTCACATCAGGATGATTGAGTTTTACTTTTGCAGATTCAATATGCTGGTTTAAACCACCACCGACATAACGTTCTACTTCATTGGAAGTAAATTGATGTTTACCGCGACGTTTAACCCGCACGCAAAATGTCTTATTGTGGAGCGATTCGCCATAAGCCTCATAAGCTTGTTCAAAGATATGATGCATGTCACGAAACTCACGCTCCTCTACTTGCAGAATATGGTGAATACCGGGGATACGTGTCAGCGCATCACAAATTTGAGCGCCAAGGTTTTCATCTTTAGTACGAACTTCGATATTATCCCAATGGCGAACCACTGCAATATTATCTCCTAACGTTTTAAGCACATTGCGAATATTACTAGCGAGAATTTTAATAAAGCGCAAACGAACAGTTTGGCTCTTGATCGTGATTTCAGGGAATAATTTAATAATAAACTTCATAGTGAGTTATAGTAGTAGTTAGGCATTTTGATAAAAAAAACTGATGGTATGTCTTGGTTGTCAAATCAGGCCGCGAAGTATAACACTATCTCGTGATATAGCCCGGAAAAAACACAAAATCAGTTAAGGATTTGTTTGCACCAGCATAATAAGATAGTCTGCAACCCTTAGGCGAACTCTGTAAATAGTAAAAAATTATGCCAAAGAAAAATGCAATATCAGAAAGTACAAACAGTACGCCAGAAACTGCGGCGGCAATGACATTTGAAAGCTCATTAAAAGAGCTGGAACAGATTGTCGCCCGGCTAGAATCAGGTGAACTGGCACTGGAAGAAGCCCTAAGCGAGTTTGAGCGTGGTATTCAATTAGCCCGTCGAGGGCAACAAACGTTGCAACAAGCAGAACAGCGAGTGCAGATTCTGCTTAACGATGATGTCCAATCTCCACTGAGTCATTTCTCCCCGGATACTGAATAAGCCTATGTCTGAACAAAATTCAACCCAATTTAAAGAACAGCTTAAAATCTGTCAACAACGAGTCAATAACGTTCTGATAAGCACACTATCTTCACTGGCATTTGCAGACAATCCACTCGTTCACACAATGCAACATGGCACTTTACTCGGTGGTAAACGTCTGCGCCCATTTTTAGTTTATGCCGTCGGTGAACTGTTTGGATTATCTGCAAATAATCTGGATGCTCCAGCAGCAGCCGTTGAATGTATCCACGCCTTTTCATTAATTCATGACGATTTACCGGCGATGGATAACGATGATTTACGCCGTGGACAACCGACCTGCCACATAAAATTTGGTGAAGCTCACGCGATTTTGGCAGGAGATGCATTACAGGCGCTGGCGTTTGAAATCCTATCTAAAAGAGAAATGCCGGATGTAACAACGGCAGATCGCCTTGAAATGCTTGCCGAACTAGCAACCGCCAGCGGTATCGCTGGTATGTGCGGCGGTCAAGCGTTGGATTTAGCTGCGGAAGGTAAACACATTGATCTCCATATGCTGGAACACATTCATCGCCATAAAACGGGCGCACTTATTCGTTGCGCCGTCAGAATGGGCGCATATGGCGCAGGCCAAAGTGGGCATGATGCCTTACCTGAATTAGATCAGTATGCTCAGGCCATTGGCCTCGCATTCCAAGTTCAAGACGATATTCTTGATGTCATTGGCGATACCGAAATGATAGGAAAACGCCAAGGCAGTGACCAACAGTTAGAAAAAAGCACTTACCCCGCATTATTGGGGTTAGAACAAGCACAGAAAAAAGCATACGAACTGTATCAAGAAGCATTACAAGCTTTGAATAAACTGGAAGATAAATCTTATAACACAGCAATGCTGCGCACACTTGCCAGCTTTATCATTGAACGTAACAACTAAGGTCTGCCGGTAAATTTACCCACTGGCAGCGCTATTAATAAACACTTCTTAACGAGCATCAAATGAGCATTGATATAGCCAAATACCCCACATTGGCATTAGCGGAAAATCCTGAAGAGCTTCGTATGTTACCAAAAGAGAGCCTGCCGAAATTATGTGATGAACTTCGGCAATTCCTGCTAAACAGTGTCAGTCGCTCCAGTGGTCATTTTGCCTCCGGTCTTGGCACCGTTGAGCTGACTGTGGCGTTGCATTATGTCTATAAAACACCTTTCGATAAATTGGTATGGGACGTCGGCCATCAGGCTTATCCTCATAAAATCCTGACAGGGCGCCGAGATCGTATTGATACGATTCGTCAAAAAAATGGGCTTCATCCTTTCCCTTGGCGAGATGAAAGTGAATACGACACCTTATGTGTTGGTCACTCATCAACCTCTATCAGCGCCGGATTAGGTATGGCAATTGCGGCTCAACGCGAAGGCAAAGGCCGCCGTACAGTTTGTGTTATCGGTGATGGTGCGATAACCGCGGGGATGGCTTTCGAAGCGATGAACCATGCCGGGGATATCGACCCAGATATGTTAGTCATTCTTAACGACAACGAAATGTCCATCTCAGAGAACGTCGGAGCGTTAAACAACCATCTAGCTCAACTTCTATCCGGTAAACTCTACACCACGTTGCGGGAAGGCGGGAAAAAAGTCTTTTCCAATCTACCACCGATTAAAGAGCTACTGAAAAAAACTGAAGAACATATCAAAGGCATGGTTGTTCCTGGCACTCTGTTTGAAGAATTAGGCTTTAATTACATTGGCCCCATCGACGGACATGATGTACTGACATTGACCCAAACGCTGAAAAATATGCGTGAATTGAAAGGGCCACAGCTTCTGCACATCATGACCAAAAAGGGTCGTGGCTATGCCCCCGCCGAAAAAGATCCTATCAGTTGGCATGCGGTGCCTAAATTTGATCCGACCACTGGCGCATTACCTAAAAGCTCAGACAACCGCCCTACTTTCTCCAAAATCTTTGGAGACTGGTTATGCGAAGAGGCCGCTAACGACAAAAAGCTGATGGCGATCACACCTGCCATGCGTGAAGGCTCTGGTATGGTACGTTTTTCCCGCGAATATCCTGATCAATACTTCGATGTCGCCATTGCAGAACAACATGCCGTGACTTTTGCCGCAGGTTTGGCAATTGGTGGTTACAGGCCAATTGTTGCAATCTATTCGACATTCCTCCAACGTGCTTATGACCAAGTTATCCATGATGTCGCCATCCAGAATCTACCTGTTCTATTTGCAATAGATCGCGGCGGTATCGTAGGTGCTGATGGTCAGACACATCAAGGTGCCTTTGATCTTTCATTCCTTCGTTGTATCCCCAACATGGTAATTATGGCGCCAAGTGATGAGAACGAATGCCGACAGATGCTGCATACTGGCTATCATTATCAGCAAGGTCCTGTAGCCGTGCGTTATCCACGAGGAACCGGAACGGGGGCAGAACCCCAACCATTTGAACAATTACCAATTGGTAAAGGTATTATTCGCCGTCAGGGTAAGAAGGTAGCGATCCTGAACTTTGGTACTCTGTTACCTGATGCAATAACAGCAGCAGAATCACTGGATGCGACTGTTGTTGATATGCGTTTTGTCAAACCACTGGATAAAGAATTGATATTAGAAATGGCTGATAACCATGATTTATTGGTCACGCTGGAAGAAAATGCCATTATGGGCGGCGCCGGAAGTGGCGTTAATGAACTACTAATGCAGGAAGGTCGCCTAGTGCAAATTCTGAATATTGGCTTGCCTGACCAATTTGTGCCACAAGGTAGTCAGGAAGAAATTAGAGCGGAGTTAGGGCTTGATGCCGCAGGTATTCAAAATAGCATCAATAAAAGGCTATTTTCCTGAGTATATACCCTATGGATTTCAAGATGGATCGCGACGGCAAGGGAGCGAATCCCCGGGAGCATAGGTAACTATGTGACCGGGGTGAGTGAGTGCAGCCAACAAAGAGGCAACTTGAAAGATATAGAAATTCGTTATCAATGAAATAATAGCCTATTAAATTCCTTTCTCACTCGAACAATTCCGCATGTGTACCGGTTCTGACAAACTCTATTGCATTTTTCTGTTCGTCCAGAAGATAAATTAAAAGAAAATCCCCCCCAATATGACACTCTCTAAATCCAGCCCAATCTCCGACTAACTCATGATCTTTATATTCAGCTCCTAGAGGTGAATCATTAGCAATGAGGAGCATTACAACAGATTTTAATCGGTTCATGTCATAGCGCCCAGAACGGCTCAATCGTTGCCAATCTTTACCGAACTGTTTTGTATAGTCTGAGCGACGCGGAAAGCTAGCGCGCTTACTTGCCGCAGTCTTTTTCAATGTCATGAATTAAATCATCCGCATCGTTAAAACGTGCATTCATTGAGCTTCTCGCCTCATTCATAGCCTCAACAGTAACTCTGTTAGGGATTTTCTTGATCTCGAAAGGTAGCACCTTTTCTTTGGCCACCATCGTTACAGCAATGCGTAGAAAGTCAGACATTTTAATCCCAATAGCAGCTAAAACATCGGTTGCCTCTTGCTTAATTGCAGGATCTATACGTGTGCGAACATAAGTTTCAGTACCCATTTAATACCTCGTACATGCTGATTTTTGTAGTGCTATCGTAGTCCTAATTTTGATATTAAGCAATCTTAGCCCAGAGAAGAAAATGCTGAAGTATAAAGCAAAAAGCAACGATATTACCTTTCAGTGGCAACCTGTTCAGGGGTTCGGGAATTGTAGTAATTTCATTAGACTTTCCATCTACACCACACCTCAGAAAATAAAAATCTGATAAAACGCTAGTAACCAAACAATCACGAAAGAAAATACACCCGCAATAATATCATCCAACATGATGCCTAAACCGCCATGAACATAGCGATCAAACCAGCGAATGGGCCACGGTTTCCACATATCGAGAATACGAAACACCATAAAACCGGTCAAAATCCACTGCCAATTAACCACAGGGATTGCCATCAATGTGATCCACATACCGATAAATTCATCCCAGACAATACTACCGTGGTCATGAACTTTCATATCATCAGAAGTACGCTGACAAATCATTATGCCGAAAAACATCCCGACAATAATAACCAACCAGCAAATCCATTCCGGAAACTGGACCAGCAATAACCAGAATGGAATAGCCGCCGCCGATCCCATTGTTCCCGGCACAACCGGCGACAGCCCACTACCAAAACCTGTCGCTAATAGATGCCAGGGATTACTCATCCGTAAACGACACTTTGCCTTATCCATGTGCCTCCTCAGTAATAAAGTGATCGAACCCTTTTAGATCTAATTTAATCTCTTTATTATTGCTGTAATAACGAACGCCCTCCGATTCCGCCATAATCTGTCCAACACAGCTAAAACCAGCTCCGGTATGCGCCAACGCAATTTCCAACGCACCACGATTCCTCTCCGGGACGGTAAAACACAATTCATAGTCCTCCCCACCACTCAAAGCCCACATCAAAGCTTGTTGCGGTTCAACGTACTGTTTCATTGCATCAGAGTAAGGAAGCGCATCCAGATTTATTCTGGCTCCACATCGGCTGGCTTTCAGAATGTGACCTAAATCGGAAATCAAACCATCAGACAAATCAATTGCTGATGTTGCCAAGCCACGTAGTGCTTGCCCTTGTAAAATACGAGGTTGCGGCCTGAGATGACGCTGAACCAACCAGTTGCGGGATACCGGATCAGAAATTTGTAGACGGTTTTGTAACAGAGCCAAACCCGCCGCACTATCACCCAACGATCCACTCACATAAATCCAATCACCATTTTTTGCGCTAGTACGCCGTAACGCCCTGCCTGCGGGAACCAAACCATGAATCGTCAACGTCAGACTCATCGGACCGCGGGTAGTGTCACCACCAATAAGCTGCATACCATAATAACGCAACTGCTCAAACAGACTGTCACTGAAACCACCCAGCCAGCGTTCATCCACTTCCGGTAATGTTAACGCCAATGAAAGCCAAGCAGGATCAGCGCCGACTGCGGCCAGATCACTCAGATTCACAGCAAGAGATTTGTAAGCTAAATCTTCAGGGGAAATATCAGGTAAAAAATGTACGCCTGAAACCAAGGTATCCGTACTAACCGCCAATTGTTGTTTATCGGCTAGTGTCATCAGTGCACAATCATCACCAATACCTAGATTTACATCACGCCGGCTAATCTCCCGACGATCAAAATAACGCGCAATGAGGTCAAATTCGCCACATACCATAATAGAATCCCAAAAAGTTACTGATGATCATGAACATAAGGCCGGTATCCCGGCCTTACAAATCATCGTCTACGGTGGGAAAAACCCGACAAGCAGTAGCTTATCTTTTTCTGCGTACTGCCGGGCCAGATTTATCCAGTACCCCGTTTACGAACTTATGGCTATCTTCAGCACCGAAGACTTTTGCCAATTCGATAGCTTCGTTAATAGCCACTTTATAAGGGACATCATCACGATAACTTAGTTCAAACATAGCAACACGCAAAATGGCTTTTTCTACCTGACCTAACTCTTCGAGCTGACGGGAAAGATAAGGGGCCATCAAAGCATCCAGCTTAGCCGCATTTACAGCTACTCCTGACAGCAATTCACGAAAATAGGTTACGTCAACACCAGTGACGTCCTGCTCCGACAGAAACTGTAATTCAACATCAGCAATGCTATTGCCAGATAATTGCCATGAATATATAGCCTGAACAGCGCACTCACGAGCACGACGACGAGCAGCAGGTTTCACAAGATTCCCCTTAATTAAAACTAAAATCAGCCTTTAATGGCATTAATTACATTGATCATTTCCAGTGCGGTTAATGCAGCTTCTGCACCTTTATTACCCGCTTTGGTTCCAGCGCGCTCAATCGCCTGTTCAATGCTTTCTGTGGTCAGAACACCAAACGCTACTGGAATTTCACTAGCCATCGCCACACTAGACAGACCAGAACTGCATTCACCAGCAACGTATTCAAAATGAGCGGTACCACCACGGATAACTGTTCCTAGCGCGACAACAGCGTCATATTTTTGAGTTTCGACCAATGTCTTCACTGCCAATGGCAACTCGTAAGCACCAGGAACCCAGACAACAGTGATATTCTCTGAAGCAACCTGACCGATACGCTCAAGCGCATCCACCGCTCCGCCTAACAGACTGTCATTAATGAAGTTGTTAAAACGTGCAATGGCAATCGCCACACGAGCTTGTGGAGCTGCAACACCACCTTTGATTACGTTCATAGCCTTCCTTCCATCTGTTCATATCCGCAGGGGGGCGGATTCTATCATATTCTTTCGTTAGCTGCGCCTGCCGATTTAGCAACAGAGCATAAATACAGGCAAACTAACCCACACTCACATATTCAGTCAGTATACAGGCCGCAGACGCAGACGAAGATCAGGTCCCACCTGCTGTACATCAAAAATGTCAAATTCCGGCGCCTCTGCCAAATTTTTGAGTTCAGGAATAGTGAACAAACCACAAGCCGTATCACCTAGCACTTTTGGCGCAACATAAAGAACCAATTCATCCACCAACCCTAAAGTTAGCAATGCCCCCGCCAGCAATGCCCCACACTCAGTCCAGACTGTGTTGATCTGGCGCTTACCCAACTGCATCATCAATGACACCAAATCTACCCCAATACCATGAGCAGGTAACAGTATCTGTTCTACATTTTCGGATAAGTCATGTTCATCTGCTTTAGTGCGAGCCAGCCAACAATAACCGGGCTGCTGTATGACCTGATGCTGAGGGCCAACACGATTCTGACTGTCAACAATAACACGTACCGGTTGACAAAGATTTTCCTCGGGATAAACCGCCTGGGTTTCTGCGTCTAATTCACGCCAACGAACTGTCAAGTGAGGATCATCAGCTAAAACAGTGCTACTGGAACTCAGAATCGCGCTACATTGAGCACGGAATTTTTGTACATCATCGCGAGCTTGAGGTGATGTAATCCATTTACTTTCGCCAGAAGCTAATGCCGTTCGGCCATCAAGAGAAGAAGCCATCTTCAACTGAATATATGGAAACCCGGTACGCATCCGCTTCAAAAACCCCCGGTTGAGAGATTCAGCTTCTTCCATCATCAGTCCATGTTCTACTGCAATACCAGCTTGTTGCAGCTTATAAAGCCCCCTTCCTGCTACCTGTGGATTGGGATCCTGCATCGCCGCAACCACACGGCTAACGCCAGCCGCAATCAACGCATCGGCACAAGGCGGTGTTTTACCGTGATGGCTGCACGGTTCAAGCGTGACATAAACAGTTGCGCCTTTAGCTTTATCTCCGGCTATCCGTAAAGCGTGAACCTCAGCATGTGGCTCACCAGAACGTAAATGAAAACCTTCCCCAACAATTTGTCCATCACGCACAATTACACAACCAACGTTAGGATTAGGTGGCGTAGTAAAGCGCCCTTGATGCGCCAATTCCAAAGTGCGCGCCATATATTTTTTATCGTTATTCACTGGCTCAACCTTGTAATTTAGCAATCTCTTCGCCAAATTCACGAATATCTTCAAAGCTGCGATAGACAGAAGCAAAACGGATATAGGCGACTTTATCCAACTTCTTCAATTCATCCATGACCAGATTACCAATCATTTTGGATGGAATTTCCCGCTCACCGGTAGCACGTAACTGAGATTTAATATAGCTCATCGCCATTTCTACATCATCAGAACTGACCGGGCGCTTTTCCAGTGCTTTTTGCATACCACGACGCAATTTTTCTTCATCGAACGGCTCTCGGATATCGTCACTTTTTATTACTCTAGGCATAACCAGCTCAGCCATTTCAAAAGTGGTGAATCGTTCATGACACTCAAGACACTGACGCCGCCGGCGCACCTGCGAGCCATCCCCGACCAAACGAGAGTCAATCACTTTAGTATCAACAGCAGCACAAAATGGGCAATGCATATCGTTTCCTGATGGTTAATCCGAACTAAATTTACAGTTTATCCTTAATCTGAATAAAAAACACCCTGTCAGCCGGATACTCACAGGGTGTTTGAACAGCATCAAGGCAGAATAATTAAGGCAATAAAGATGGCTGATCAGCCCCTTCCTTCTCAACCTTTTGCTGGATCATGTGTTCACGCTTCATACCCAGTTTCAACGCTAAAGCGGAAGCAACATAGATAGAAGATACCGTACCGATAGAAACACCAATTAACATCGCTAGTGAGAAACCTTTCAACATTGCACCACCGAAAATATACAACATCAGCACCACCAGTAAAGTTGTTGCAGATGTCATGATTGTACGGCTCAATGTTTGCGTCAGAGAGACGTTCATAATTTCATACGACGTACCACGACGGATCTTACGGAAATTCTCACGGATACGGTCAGAAACCACGATACTGTCATTCAATGAGTAACCGATAACCGACATCAGCGATGCCACAATGGTCAGATCAATCTCGATATGGAACAATGACAGAACCCCTAGCGTGATGATGACATCATGGGCAAGCGCAAGAACCGCACCCAATGCTAAACGCCATTCAAAACGGAATCCAACATAAATCAAGATACAGATAAGCGCCGCCAGCAACGCCATTGCACCATCTTGGGCGAGCTCAGCACCGACACTCGGCCCAACAATTTCAATACGATTGACACTCGCATCTTTATCAATGGTGTCATTAATGACTTTAATAACCTTTTTACCCAGCTCCTCATTAGCCGCACCCGTAACTGGTGGCATACGCACCATTACATCACGGCTACTACCGAAATTTTGCAACAGAGGATCTTCAAAGCCCGCTTTTGCCAGGTTATCACGCATCTTATCCAAATCAGCAGATTGACTGAGCTTGATTTCGATTACCGTACCACCGGTAAAATCGAGTCCCCAGTTAAACCCGCGGGTTGCCATCACAAAAACAGAAGCTACCAACAGTAGCAACGAAATTCCGAAAGCAACGTTGTCCCAGCGCATAAAGTCATAGACTCTGCGACCGTAGTTCAATTGTTCAACAGTATAATCCTGTGCCACAACGTGCTCCTTAAATTGACAGCTTCTTAATACGCTTACCGCCGTATAGCAGGTTGACGATCCCTCTAGTACCTACAATAGCGGTGAACATAGAAGTCGCGACACCAATTGACGTTGTTATCGCAAAGCCTTTAATTGACCCGGTACCAACAGCATAAAGAATGACCGCGGTAATCAACGTGGTCAAATTAGCATCAATAATACTGGAGAAAGCCCCTTTATAACCTTCATGTATCGCTTGTTGTACTGTCCGGCCATTACTCAACTCTTCTTTAATACGTTCGTTGATCAGCACGTTCGCATCAACCGCCACAGCCAGCGTTAGCACAATACCCGCGATCCCCGGCATGGTTAACGTCGCCCCTGGTAACAGAGACATGATACCAACAATCAGCACTAGGTTAGCCAACAACGCACTGCTCGCAATCACACCGAATTTGCGATAGTAAATCACCATAAACAGAATTGATGCAATTAAGCCCCACAGACAAGCTTCTAAACCTTGTTCAATGTTTTGCAGACCAAGGGTTGGCCCAATGGTACGCTCTTCTACAATCTGAATCGGTGCAATCAGAGCACCCGCACGCAACAATAAGGATAACTGACGCGCTTCGGTTGCGTTGGAAAGGCCCGTGATACGGAAATTGTTCCCCAGACGAGTCTGAATATTAGCAATGTTAATCACTTCTTCATGTTTAACTAACACCGCCCGACCATTAGCATCTTTCTTACCGCTGTCTTTATATTCCACAAACAATGTCGCCATTGGCTTACCAACATTGTCCTTGGTGAAATTAGACATCGCGGAGCCACCAGCACTGTCCAGTGAAATACTCACCTCTGGACTACCGTATTCATCGGTACCAGGGGTTGAATCTGTAATATGATCACCGGTCAGAATAACACGTTTATATAACACAACCGGATTACCATCACGGGTGCTCTTCACCTCAGAATCACCTGGCACACGGCCTGATGTAGCTGCGGTAGAGTCAATACCGGTATTGACCAAACGGAATTCCAACGTCGCTGTCGCACCAAGAATCTCTTTTGCACGAGCAGTATCCTGAATACCCGGTAATTCAACCACGATACGGTCAGCGCCCTGACGCTGAACCAATGGTTCAGCCACACCCAGTTGATTAACACGGTTACGTAGAATGGTAATGTTCTGCTGCACCGCATAAGATCGGGCTTCGCGCTGACGTTCATCACTCATCACCGCTTTCAGAGTATTATTGCTTCCAATACTGAAAACTAAATCACGGTGGCGACCAGTAAGATAGTTTTCCGCCTCAGACCGCGCTTTTTCATCACGGAAGCGGATTTCTACACCGTAATTATCAATTTTACGGGCAGTGGAATAAGGAATGCCTTTTTCACGCAAATCAGTGCGCAGGCCATCAATATTCTGCTCTTGCAGTTTGCCTAATGCGGTTTCCATATCCACTTCCATCAGGAAGTGCACCCCACCTCGCAGATCAAGGCCCAGTTTCATTGGTTCGGCACCAACCTTACTTAACCAAGTTGGTGTTGCTGGTGCCAGGTTCAATGCCACCACGTACTGATCGCCTAATGTGGACATCAATACTTCACGGGCACGAAGCTGAATATCGGAATTATTGAAACGAGCAAGAATCGCACCATTTTCCAGCGCAATAGATTTACTCGCGATTTGATTTTTTTCTAAAACATTATGGACTTGGACCAGCGTTTGCTCACTGGCGGCAATGCCTCGCGCGCCAGTGATTTGTACAGCCGGATCCTCACCATAAAGGTTGGGAAGTGCATAAAGCAAACCGATGAGGATCGCAGCGATCAGCATCAGATACTTCCACAAAGGATAACGGTTTAGCACGGCAGTTCCCTTCGGGAAAATCAGAAATTACAGAGCCTTCATTGTACCTTTCGGTAAAACGGCAGCGACGAAATCACGTTTAATGGTTACTTCAGTAGTGTCATTCAGTGCTACAACGATATAACCGGTGTCAGAAACTTTAGTGACACGACCAATCAAACCACCATTGGTCATCACCTCATCACCTTTGGAAATAGAATCCATCAGCTTTCTATGTTCTTTGGTACGTTTCTGTTGTGGACGCAGGATCATGAAATAGAAAATCAAGCCGAAAACAACCAGCATGATGATCAAAGAATATGGGCTTCCCTGAGCCGGTGCGCCAGCAGATGCTGCTGCTTCAGAAATAATACTCATTAAACTTCCCTCAATGTTATCAAATTCAATAGTAATCAAAAACCAGCCGCAATATGCTATACACACTGAAACCAGTCAATCACTACTTAAGTCAAATACTTAATGCCGGAACGGGTTTACCAATCCGTTGATAAAAATCTTCAACAAACTGTTCAAGATTACCTTCCTCGATGGCTTGACGGATCTTAGCCATCAGGCGCTGATAATACCGCAAATTATGGATAGTATTCAGCCTTGCACCGAGAATTTCGTTACAACGGTCAAGATGATGCAAATATGCCCGACTATAATTTCGGCAAGTATAGCAGTCACACTGCTCATCCAGTGGCGAAGTATCCTCTTTATGTTTGGCATTACGGATTTTAATCACACCATCGGTCACAAAAAGATGACCATTACGGGCATTACGGGTTGGCATCACACAATCGAACATATCAATGCCGCGACGAACCCCTTCCACCAAATCCTCTGGTTTTCCTACTCCCATCAGATAACGTGGTTTGTCTTGCGGGATTTGCGGACAGACATGTTCAAGAATGCGGTGCATATCCTCTTTAGGCTCCCCTACCGCCAGACCACCTACAGCGTATCCATCAAAACCAATCTCTACCAGACCTTTTACTGAGATATCACGTAAATCTTCATAAATGCTTCCCTGAATAATACCAAACAAAGCGTTTTTATTCTGTAGCTCATCAAAACGCTGACGACTACGCGCCGCCCAACGTAAGGACATCTCCATCGAACGTTTCGCATAATCCCAATCAGCAGGATATGGCGTACATTCATCAAAAATCATGACAATATCAGAACCCAAGTCATACTGGATTTCCATCGATTTTTCTGGGCTGAGGAAAACCGGCGTACCATTAATTGGGTTACGGAAATGTACACCTTCCTCTTTGATTTTACGCATTGCGCCAAGGCTGAATACCTGAAAACCACCTGAATCCGTCAAGATTGGACCATGCCACTGCATAAATCCATGCAAATCACCATGAAGTTTCATGATTTCCTGCCCTGGGCGTAGCCACAGATGGAAAGTATTGCCAAGCAGGATCTGCGCACCGGTTTCTTTCACTTCTTCCGGTGTCATTCCTTTTACTGTGCCATAAGTTCCAACTGGCATAAATGCTGGCGTTTCTACCACGCCACGCTCAAAAATCAGACGACCACGACGGGCTTGACCGTCGGTAGTTTGTAATTCAAATTTCACTTAACCTCCAGGCATCAGATAAACAGTCCGATGCTGTTATTTAAAACCAGACAAAGTTGAAATTTACCGTTGAGCTGAGATATTCACATAACCCTATTTTCAACAAATTCAACAATATATTCCAGTCAATGCCATAATTATTACATTAAGAAATCTTTTCCTTGCAAGCGAAGGGATTACGACGAATAAACATAGCATCACCGTAACTAAAGAAACGATATTTTTCTGCAACCGCTTCTTGATAGGCATTCATCGTATTTTTATAACCCGCAAACGCAGAAACCAGCATAATAAGTGTCGATTCCGGTAAATGGAAATTAGTAATCAACGCGTCCACAACCTGATATTCAAAACCCGGATAGATAAAAATTTGCGTGTCATTAAAAAATGGCGCAATTAACCCATCCTGACAGGCTTTTGCGGCACTTTCCAGCGATCGAACTGACGTTGTGCCAACGGCAACAACTTTATTACCTCGCGCCTTACATGCCAGCACAGCATCAACCACATCCTGTGGCACTTCTGCATACTCAGCATGCATAATATGGTCTTCAATGGTTTCCACCCGCACAGGCTGGAAAGTACCCGCACCAACATGCAATGTCACAAAAACCATTTCCA
This sequence comes from Photorhabdus kayaii, assembly GCF_025384895.1. NCBI lineage: Bacteria > Pseudomonadati > Pseudomonadota > Gammaproteobacteria > Enterobacterales > Morganellaceae > Photorhabdus > Photorhabdus kayaii. The sequence goes on along the minus strand of NZ_JAJAFZ010000007.1, from coordinate 18,152 downwards.
CGCCTTTTTTACACAGCGCTTCCAATAATGGCTCATCAAAATGAAGACCGGCCGTTGGTGCAGCTACCGCCCCGGGCCGTTCGCTGTATACAGTTTGGTACAACTCACGGTCTGCCTCTTCATCAGGACGATTAATATAAGGCGGCAAAGGCATATGACCTATGTCATCCAAAATGGACAACACATCACGTTCATCATCAAAACGTATTTCGAACAGGGTATCATGGCGGGCCAACATGATTGCTTTAAGACTTTCATTATCACCCAATAACAATTCAGTCCCCACTTTTGGCGCTTTGGAAGCACGCACATGTGCAAGTACCCGCTTATCATCCAGCACCCTTTCAACTAACACTTCCAACTTACCGCCCGTGGCTTTTCGGCCGAAAATACGCGCAGGTATGACACGGGTATTATTGAAAACCAGCAAATCTCCGGCATTCAGCTTATCGAGAACATCCGTAAAAATACCATGCGTTAATTTTCCCGTTTCACCATCAAGCGAGAGCAAACGGCAGCCACTGCGTTGCGGTTGAGGGTAATGAGCAATCATTTCGTCAGGAAGTTCAAAAGTAAAATCGGAGACACGCATTATATTTAATCATTCAGAAAAACAGGCGGACTAGTCTAGTGCCGCGGCTCTAAGGGTGCAACAAATAAGCACATAACTTCGCGGATTTATACCCGTCATCTTTCAAGTTGCCTCTTTGTTGGCTGCACTCACTCACCCCAGTCACATAGTTATCTATGCTCCCGGGGATTCGCTCCTTTGCCGCCGCGATGCATCTTGAAATCAATAGGGTATATATTATAATCACCAAATGAATTTTCTCGCTCACCTTCATTTAGCTACTCTGGCTGACAGCTCCCTACTAGGAAATCTGATGGCAGATTTTGTGCGCGGTAATCCAGAAGGACAATACAGCGCTGATGTAGTTGCAGGTATTCGTATGCATCGGCGTGTTGACGTATTAACAGATACCCATCCACGGGTTATTCAAGCCCGTCATTTATTCAGTAATTCATATCGACGGGTTGCGCCGATTACTTTGGATATTATCTGGGATCACTTCCTCTCCTTGAATTGGGATAAACTGGTTCCCACCTACTCATTACCGACATTTATTCACCATGCTCGCAATCAGATTGAACCTCATCTTTATTACACTCCCGAAAAATTTCAGGAACTGAATGAGTTTTTATGGCCGCAAAACTGGCTGATCCGTTATGCAGATCTTGCATTTATCGCAGATGTATTAAAAGGCATGGCCCGAAGACATCCCAGATTATCGGCTTTATCTGGATCATTTCAGGATATAGAGCAACATTACGCTGATTTCGAAGCACTATTCTGGCAATTTTATCCCTATATGATGGAAAAGGCAGAAAATAAGGATTTTTACTGTTCGCCTCAATAAACGTTATTATTACAACTATGCTTGTGAATAAATCGTAAATGCGGATAGAAAGAAATCATTCAGGCAATATGGCACTTTCGCATGTTTAACGATTTTTTCATCCTTAATATCCGGTGGTGCTGCCAGAAGTTCTTTTTCCCAGCGGGCCAGCCATTTGGCTGGCATAAGATGAATAGTAGGAAATTATTTTTTGACGCTAGCTTTCATTCGGAAAGATCTTCATCAGGGGGACCTAGGCGATCCAATTCGGCCAGAATCAACGGAATTTGTGCCTCTAAATCAGCGGGTCTTTTATCTTTACTCCACCAAATAAGCGGCTCACGGCGTTTATAGTCCACTTTACTGACTGCTTCTTTGCCGTTTAATAAGAATTTCACCATAAAGGCGACTGCCAGAGCTTTATCATTGCCACTACTTAAGAAAGCAAAAGTATAACTGCTGACATTAGGGATAAAGACACGTTCGATAAGGTTATTATTTTCATCCAATCCGTAGACTTTGAGATACAGAATATTGGTTTTTTCCATCATACCTAATTGTGGATAACGGGCGGCATAGGCTTTACCTTTATACCAGGTGTAAAAAATTTGCTGCTCGCGATCGATAATTAATGGCGCTTGGCTCTGCCAGAAAAATATACAATAGACAAAGGGTGGAATAATCAGTAGATAAAGTAGCAGGAAACTTATATCAATTATGAGTAGTTGAGAGCTACTTGGGAAAAAGGTATAACGATAATATAAATATTTCCTTAATGAAATTTCTTTATCGTTACCGATATAACGCACATCTTCCATATCTACAGGTAGATCATTACGCAGATAGAATTCTTCACCATATTTTTTTTTTGCGTAACCAACCCATCGATGAATAGCTTCCTCGTTTTTTTTTCTTGACTCTATAAAATCGTTAATGTTTAACACCAAACTACTAATAATACCCAGTGTTACTGGGATTAATGTGATACTCCGGAAACGGCGCTGAGGGTTTCTAACCCAACACTCCTTATCGTTAAGGTAATCCAGTATTTCTACATGCTTAATGGTTTCTTCATCTTTAATATCCGGCGGTACAGACAAGATTTCTTTTTCCCAGCGTACCAGCCGTTTGGCTGGTAGAGGATGAATCGTAGGAAACCATTTTTTGAGTAGATCTTTTAATCGTTGTTTCATATAAATTCTCCGTCAAAGCTGCCTTTAAGCGTATTTTCCTCTGTTGGTTTCTCTCCCCAGAAATAGCGCAGAGGGGCAATAACATTGTCTGACTGTTGGTAATACCAATATAACTTGCTGCGATAAGGATTTGTTTCGCGCCCTTCTGTAGTGACTATTTCTAGTGTGGCTGTATTTCCATTCAAAATCAGTTTTGCCTGTTTTCGTGCAGCCTCAAATGTAGCATCACGAAAAGTGTCCCGCGTATACTGGCGATGGTTAATGGTGATAGTGATAACTTGTGCACCAAGATAGTATATTTCGTTTTCTTTAACGAATAGTCCGTATATTTCTGAAACACCCATTTGGAAAGCAGGTAAGGTAAATCTATAGGTGGTTTTTCTATATTCTCTATGTATCTTTAGTTGTGGCTGAATAAACAGATTTAAAAATTCCTGGTTTTCGATAAGAAAAGCATTCTTAATGGTATCGCTCATTTCTCTAGCATCTTGTAATTGCTTTAAGATAGTTGGTCGTTCATCCACTGGCCAAAAAGCATATTTATTTCCCGCTCCCCAAAAACAGTTATTCAGTACCTTCTCCAAATCTGACCAGGCACTGCTGGCCTGTCCAATACTGCCACCGACAAGCAAACTGATTCCCGCAGCCAGCCATGCTAGCAATCCTGCTGTCATGACAGAGCCAGCGGCGAACCAATAGAAGTCAAATCGGCACTCATACCAATTACCGCGGTACTAAAGCGCATCAGATTCATATAGGTAGGTCCGGGTTGTAACGGGTTGTTGCGGGCATATTCTGTCTGCATAACCACATCGGCCAGGGTGAAGGCATTCAGAAACAGGCTGACACCGGTCAATGAAGAATCAAACAGTAAACCAATAGAGGGTTTACCAGCCCCTTCTAAGGTAAAAAGTTGAACCGGCGAGTCCACACTGGTCTTGACTTCCGGCAGAGTTATTACCGGTTTAGTGCCGAGTGATTCCAGACGTTTACTCCAGTTAATTATCCGTTCCCCGATAGCCTGTTGACGCACCGCCGGGTCAGCCAGAAAGGTCCCCATACCTAACAGAATATTATCGACTCCACTAATAAACGGGCCCTTCAGGAGCGGTGATTTTACTTTGTCGTTATTCAGCACAGCGATAACCCCACTGGTAATGGTGCGCCAGAAGTTGCCATCCCCGTTGCCGTCTGACTCTTTGGCCGCCAGCTTTGCCAAAACCTGCTGGCCGGGCAAGGATGATTGCAGGTTGCCGAGCAGACCGGAGAGGATTTCACTGAAAAACCGGAACTCCAGCGTGTCCTCTTCTTCCAGCGTCTCTTTTTCATCTTGCAGTGAAAAGAAGTAGTGAAAGTAATTTTGCAGCCCGCCGACTTGATAACTGAGGTCCGGGTTATCCGCAAAGGCTTCAAACAGTTTCATAAACATCGCCTGACGCGCTTCAAAATCTTCGGTGACTTTTTTCAGTTTCGGCCAGTCATTTTCCCAGGCGTCAGAATCAATACTGTCATCTATTTTCTTTTTTAGCTCCGGGTTTTTGGTGGCTTTGAGCTTTTCGACATAGAAACCGATGGTCAGTGGGTAAATATTGGAGGCGTTATAGCTCTGTTGCCACAAATTCAGGATAGAGTAGGCTTCCACAATATCCCGCTGACGGCCTACCGGGTCATGCAGAATTACAATCCGCGCCTGTTCATTCAGGTGCAGATAACTGTTGATTTCCCGGATAATTTTATCGGCGTCCATCTCATAGCTGTCCTGAGTGGTCAGCGTATCAATACTGACGTCAGCCAAATCCAGTTCATTGATGTCTTTTTCAATGATGGCCTTGATGTTGGCAAACTGCTCCTGCCGGATTTTGTAATCGACAATCAGTTTTCGAAAATATTTGTCTGAGGCGTTAACCGCAAAGGGGGATTGTTTCTGTTCGAGATTGATGAACTGCATGGTTTTCTGCCGCAGTTCAAGACTGTTGTCAATCTTAGCCAGTACTGAGGAGTGCCACGGGTGTTCACTGTAGGCGATACTGATATTGATGACATCTTTGGCGACAAACAGGAATGGATGACCTTCGCCCCGAATGCCCGGCTCAGGGATAAGCCCTTCACTGGCATCTCTGCGGTTGAGGAACATATATTTTTTAAATTTTTCTACCCGCTGTTTTTTGCCGTTAACCTCTTTCTCTGACACGCAGTATTTAAAGATGTGCAGATAGCCCCGGGCCTTGCTGCCGCGAGCGGTAAGCGGGTCTTCTTCCTTAATGTATATCCAGCCGGGACGCAGGAGGCGGGCGGCATAGCCTTTGGTTTGTTGGAGTGATGAGGAGAACATCAGAGTGTGGATATCCGGGGGCGCTGCTGGTTTTTCCAGTTCTTTGCCGAAAAAGTTCACATAAGCATAGCGAACCGGGTAAATCGGTTTAATGTCGCAGTCACAGGGCTGAATATAGTTGTCTACCTCAAGATTCTGCGGGAACAGCTCGTAAGCTTTTTCTATTAATTTGTCAAATTGTTCCTGAATGTCAGTGGTCATAATATTTCCTTTGTCGTTAATCTAAGGATGTCATGGATACACTGCGGCTACTCTCAATTATTCAAAAAAGTTCATACAACCAAAGGCTGAGAATATTTTCACTGGTTACAATCCTGAATAAGTTCATTGTTCAGGCGGTGAACTTGCACAAATGATTTAACAGCACTTCAAAAAGCTGTTTGGGGGGATAGGTATGGACCAGATATTGCACGAAACAGGAGAAATCAGAAGGGAAAAATGTGGATTTTCTCGCGTCAACTCATTTACATCATGTTTTATTTGTAAAAGTCTTTCCCTATTGGTGTCTTTAGGACTTCTCATTTCTTCCTCTGTTTTTTACGTTAGAAAGTTAATACAAATTTATATTTATTCTCAATAAATATCAAAGTTGACAGTTTAAGTAAATGTAAATTCTTGATTAAAACAGTTAATAATGTAAATTTTATAAATATTTAAGTAACATGATTAGTTAATTTATTTCGGTAAGTTTTTATCCCAATAACCATTATTGCCAGTCTATGCTGGAGAATAATGATGAACACGGATGGACACAGAAACTGGCACACGCAGGTAAGAATGAAATAGTCTCTTAGCTTGAATTCGACCAAGCCCTTGCAAAAATCCTCTATCTTATTAAGGTAAAGAAAATAAAAATAAAGTATTAATAGGTAAAATCTATTGCAAAGATTAGTATTTTATCCTTTATTGGTGTACGCTAATTCTTTATTCTATATCCAATTTTTACATAAACCTCGTAAAACTACAGGAGTAACTCATGGTTCTGGTAACTCGTCAAGCGCCTGACTTTACAGCAGCAGCGGTCCTCGGCAACGGCGAAATCGTTGGGAATTTCAACCTGAAAAAACACCTGAACGGTAAACCTGCCGTTATCTTTTTCTGGCCAATGGACTTTACTTTCGTATGCCCTTCTGAGCTGATCGCATTTGACCACCGCTACGAAGAGTTCAAAAAGCGCGGTGTTGAAGTTATAGGTGTTTCTTTTGATTCTGAATTCGTCCACAACGCATGGCGTAAAACTCCTGTCGATCAAGGTGGTATTGGCGAAGTTAAATATGCAATGGTTGCTGATACTAAACGCGAGATTCAAAAATCCTACGGCATTGAGCACCCAGAAGCGGGTGTTGCTTTGCGCGGCTCTTTCCTGATCGACAAAAACGGCGTAGTTCGTCATCAAGTCGTTAACGATCTGCCTCTGGGCCGTAACATTGACGAAATGCTGCGTATGGTTGACGCACTACAATTCCATGAAGAGCACGGCGATGTCTGCCCTGCGCAGTGGGAAAAAGGTAAAGAAGGCATGAGTGCTTCTCCAGATGGCGTAGCTAAATACCTATCTCAAAACGCTGCTAAACTATAACCTTAGATATTACCCATAATTAGACCAGCCGGTTATTCCGGCTGGTTTTTTTTCACTGAAATTCCTCGTTTTGCCACCTTGCGCACAAAAACCCCCTATCCCCGATAACTATCACCACTTACAATTAAATTTACAATTGTTTAACATTAAAATCCGTGTAAATAAAATAAGTCATTACACCGACAAAAATAACCTCGCCAAAAGACAGGAGCTTACAATATGTTGAAAACATGGAAAACACCGCTGGCAATAATATCCCTGCTCGTCTCATCCCACCTTTATGCCGCTTCGGAACCGGCTGTTGAAGCCAAAAATGGTATGGTCGTTTCAGCCCAACATCTTGCTTCACAAGTTGGTGTGGATATCCTCAAAATGGGTGGAAATGCGGTTGATGCAGCGGTTGCTGTTGGCTATGCCCAAGCCGTTGTCAATCCATGTTGTGGCAATATCGGTGGTGGTGGCTTTATGACAATTCATTTAGCCGATGGTACCGATACTTTCATTAACTTCCGCGAAACCGCGCCAAGTGCAGCAAGTGCCGATATGTATCTAGATAAAGAAGGTAATGTTATTAAAGGAGCCAGTTTATATGGCTACCGCGCAGCCGGTGTGCCCGGAACCGTGATGGGGTTAGACAGCACCCTAAAAAAATATGGCAAATTGAGCCGTGAACAAGTCATGGCACCTGCAATTAAGCTGGCACGAGAAGGCCTTATACTGACCCGTGCAGATACCGATATTCTGGACACCACAATCAAACGTTTCCGCAAAGATCCAGAAGCAGCTCGTATCTTCCTACGCAAAGATGGCTCTCCTTATCAACCGGGAGATAGATTAATACAAACCGATCTGGCAAATACGTTAGAGTTAATTGCTAAAAAAGGGCAAGAAGCTTTTTATCACGGAAATATTCCTAAACTGGTCGCCGAAGCCGCTAAAAAATCCGGCGGCATTATTACCGAAGCCGATTTTGCCAATTATAAAATTTCAGAAACACCCCCCGTTACCTGTCACTATCGCGGTTATAAATTTATCTCTTCCCCGCCACCGAGTTCAGGCGGAGTAACCATGTGTGAAATTCTGAATATTTTGGAAGGTTATAACCTCAAAGAAATGGGATTCAACTCGGCTAACTATATTCACACATTGACAGAAGCCATGCGCCATGCCTACATGGACAGAAATACTTACCTTGGTGATCCAGAATTTGTTAAAAATCCAATCGATCGCTTACTGAGTAAACACTATGCTGAATCTCTACGTAAAAAAATAGAGCCAGGTAAAGCAACATTATCGGAGAATGTTCAGCCGGGTATTGGACCCCACGAGAAACCAGAAACCACACACTACTCCATTGTCGATAAAGAAGGTAATGCAGTTTCAACTACCTATACTATCAATGGACTTTTTGGTGCTGTCGTCATCGCCCCCGGAACAGGTTTCTTCCTCAATGATGAGATGGACGATTTCACCACTAAAATTGGTGAAAAGAATCTTTATGGTCTCGTTCAAGGCGCGACTAACTCTATTGCCCCCGGTAAGCGCCCACTATCCTCAATGAGCCCGACACTTGTCACAAAAGACAATAAGACATTCCTTGTTCTAGGCTCACCCGGCGGCTCCCGTATTATCTCTATTACCCTGCAAACCGCCTTAAACATTATTGATCACGGTATGTCTCCTCAAGAAGCGGTCAATAGTCCCCGTATTCATCACCAATGGTTACCCGATGAAGTTTATTATGAGCAACGTGGTATTTCTAAAGACTCGTTGAATTTGCTAGAAAAAATGGGATATAAAATGGTGGAACAGATACCATGGGGTGCTGCTGAAGTGATTATGGTTGGTTTACCTAAAACCGCTAGCACTTCAGCTAATTCTTCAGGCAATGATGCAGCCGTATCTGGTCAAGTTCGTGAAAACCATTTTTATGGCGCCAATGATGTCCGACGCCCGGCTGGTGCGGCTATTGGTTACTAATAGCTGACCGTTCAAGAAACAAACACACTATGTAAGATATCGGGATAGGGGCGCCTTTTCAGAAACCCTATCCCGCGCACTCCCAAACATCTATACCCGTCATCTTTCAAGTTGCCTCTTTGTTGGCTGCACTCGCTCACCCCGGTCACATAGTTATCTATGCTCCCGGGGATTCACTCCCTTGCCGTCGCGATGCATCTTGAAATCCATAGGGTATAACAATGACAAGCCGTCAGAATAAACGGGCTATTATCATTGATGAATTTGTCTCTCGCGAGCACCTGAACGCCCTAAAACGCGGTCATAAATACCAGCCACAACTAAAACCAACAAGGATGGCGCTAACCAGGCTAACCCCTGATCCGCCAGTGGTAAACGAGTTGCCCAGTTCGGTAATAAATACGCCAGTGCTTCAGATGATTTAATCGCATCCAAGATACCAAACAACAGACTAACTAACATTACCGGAGCCAAAATACGGGTAAAATTGTTCCACCAGCACAGCGTAAAACTCAACACAATCAGAACGATACAAGGTGGATAAATAGCTGTCAGTACCGGTATAGAAATCTTAATCAAATGACTCAAACCAAGGTTAGAAGTCAACATGGAGAATCCTCCAAGGATCAACACCAGTGAACGATAAGACAGGGGCAGATAACGGCTAAAAAACTCAGCACATGCACAAGTTAATCCAACCGCCGTCACCATACAGGCGACAAAAATCAACACAGCCAGGAAAATACTGCCGACACCACCAAAAGTATGATGAACATAGGCATGCAAAATGACCGCACCATTTTCTGCATGAGGCACTAACGATCCACTACCAGCGCCTAATTTGAACAGCGATAGATAAACCAGAATCAGACCAAAGCCGGCAATAAAACCTGCCCACATCGCATAACGGGTTAATAATGAAGATGAGGCAACGCCTCTTGAACGCGCTGCGTTAACGATGACAATCCCAAAAACCATCGCACCCAGCGTATCCATTGTCAGGTAACCATTGACGAAACCACTGGAGAATGGGATTTGCTGATAAACATCAATCGCTGGAATTGAATCACCGGCAGGCCAAAGTAAAGCAGCAACACCAAGTATACCTAGCGCCAACATCTTGATAGGCGCTAACACATGCCCGACAGTATCAAGCAAACGGCCTGGGTACAGGGAAACAGCAATTACCAACACAAAATAAATAAGACTGTAGATAAACAGAGGTAACTCGCCGGTACTGGTAAGCGGGGCAATGCCTACTTCAAAAGAGACCGTTGCAGTCCGTGGGATAGCGAATAAAGGACCAACAGCCAAATAACAAACTGTCGCCAACAGCAAACCAGCCACTCTACCAATAGGTGAACTCAGCTCTTCAATACCACCGCCAACTTTTGCCAATGCGATGATTGTAATGACGGGTAAACCAACCGCCGTCGCTAGAAAGCCTAATGCTGCTAGCCAAACATATTCACCTGATTGTAACCCCACCATAGGGGGAAAAATAATATTCCCCGCCCCGACAAACAGAGCAAAAGTCATAAACCCTAATGCCCAAATATCCTTAGATGATAAACGATGTGTCATAATGATTATTAATGTTTTGTTACCATATTTAATGGCCTGAATAATATAAATATCATCAATAGTTAAGCCCATATTGACAATATTGAACCCTAATTTAACGATTTATTATCAAAATAATATTCACTAGGTATCTGTCGAAGACAGATTATAGTGACCATGATAGATAGAATCGCCAACAACTGCCCACAAGTAAAACTTTTATAGTGCCAGAAGGCAATAGATAAACCAGAATGCAGAAGTATATGCCGCACTCTTTTTCAAAACTAGTGATTGCTGTTAGCTATCATTGAATAAACACTATATGATTTGCGTTTTTTTTAACCTGAAAAAATAATAATCAATTACGAAGATTAATTATTACTGTTAATCAAACTATTCCTATCTCTTCTGCTGGTTATTTTGACAGGTACAATCAATCCTGCCGGTAAAGTAAAACTAAAGATCGTCCCTTTGCCTATTTCGCTGGAAACTTTAAGATGAGAATGGTGATGATGTAAGGCATGTTTAACAATCGCAAGACCGAGACCACTTCCTCCAGTTTGTCTGGAACGCGCTTTATCTACTCGATAAAAACGTTCGGTCAAACGAGGTAGATGTTCAGCGCTGATACCTTGCCCATTATCTTTCACTGTAAATTCAGCACCATGGGAATTCTTTTTCCAACTGACATCAATTTGAGTCCCTTTAGGAGTATGGTTAACCGCGTTATAAACCAAATTCGACATTGCACTGCGAAGCTGCTCTTCATTACCGAACACTTTTAGACCTTCACCAACATCAAAATTAATCTTATAACATTCATTACCTAGCGCAGTGGCTTCCTGACGCAATATTTTAAGCATCAAAGGCACATTAACGACTTCATTCATATCAATTTGGGGAGCGACTTCAATTTTAGACAGTTGCAACAATTGTTTCACCAAACCGTCCATCCTCCGGGTTTGCTCCTGCATCGTATTCAGCGCTTTCTTATTTAGCGAACTATCCTCTGCCTGATCCTGCATCACTTCCAAATAACCCTGCAAGACGGTTAGAGGGGTACGCATTTCATGACTAACATTGGCAAAAAAGTCACGACGGGCATTTTCCAGTGTTCGCTTCTGAGTCACATCTCTGGCAACCATTAAGAATTGCCCCTCAGAATAAGGCATCACCCGGAACTCAACAACGAACCCATTATTTAATTCAATGGATAAAGGGCGCGAAAAATCCCTGGAAAGGATATATCGGCTAAAATCAGGGTAGCGAAGTAAATTAAAAATATGCTGTCCGTTGTCTTCAGGCCAACGAAAACCGAGTAAATGTTGTGCTAAACGATTACACCAGAAAATATTACCTTCCGTTGTCATCATCACAATAGCATCGGGTAATGATTCCGCCCCGCTACGAAACCGTTTGATCAACAGCGCCAGCTCACGACGCCGCTTTCGATTCCGTTGCTGCATCTGGTGAATACCATAGAAAATTGGTTCCCACCCTCCTCTCCCCGACGGTGGCAACATACTGCGATCCAACCATAGCCAATTCGAAAGTTTCAGCAAATTATAACCATGCCATATCAGCACCAAAAATACCGAAACAAATAAACACCAAGACAAATGACCAATAAATATCGACAGAATTACCGCAGGCAAACAAAAGAGAAACAGTTCTGAAACCAATTTTTTCCAAGATAAACGTTCTAACACATTAGATTCTCCGGTGCGTAGACTTACTACCTATCACAATAGGGCTATTTTATTTGCCATTCTTTGCCATAAAGAACAAACCTGGGCAGTGCTCAAAATCCTCACGTACTACGTGTACGCTCCGGTTTTTCCGCGCTGTCCGTGTTCAAACTGTCTGCAACAATTACGCCTATTGGGATAGGCTCTTAGTAACGGGTAGAAAAACGATAGCCCGTACCACGAACGGTCTGCACCATTTTATCATGGCCGCCAATCTCTAATACTTTACGTAAACGGCGAATATGAACATCAACAGTTCTATCTTCAACATAAACATTTGCTCCCCAAACATAATTAAGCAACTGTTCACGGCTATAGACTCGCTCAGGATGAGTCATAAAGAAGTGCAGTAATTTAAATTCCGTCGGCCCCATATCCAGTGCTTTATCCTGGCTGGTCACCCGATGGGACGTTGAATCCAAAACCAAACCATCCATTTCGATGATATCTTCCATGACCATCGGTGAAATACGCCGTAATACCGCTTTAACTCTGGCAACCAGCTCCTTAGGAGAGAAAGGCTTAGTGATATAGTCATCTGCCCCAACTTCAAGGCCACGCACCCGATCTTCCTCTTCACCACGGGCAGTCAACATCATTACCGGAATATCGCGAATATTATTATTCCGTTTCATCTGCTTAATTATCTGCAAACCAGAACCACCGGGGAGCATCCAATCCAATAACACTAAATCAGGATAGGGTTCAGATAAACATGCCAACGCAGAATCATAATCCTCTGCTTCTACCGGCTGATACCCGTTTTTTTCCAGAACAAAACAGACCATCTCACGAATCGGAGCTTCATCTTCAACTACCAAAATGCGTCTTGCCATGATTAATCCCGTTAATATATTGAGATAAACGCTACTTAGTTTAAAAAAACATTATGCGTCAGTTTTATGACAAATTTATGAAATCCTGCCTTGGTTATCCTCTATCTGCAATCGATTTCGCAATAATTAATTTAACAATTGTCATATTTCATAATGAATGCGAAGCCGCTCGGAGATATATTCACGAAATCAGATTTAAACGCGACATCCAGAATATAGCGATTATAATCATGCTTCACTTTAACCAATGACGGCGAAAATATGCGTATTATTCACACTTCGGACTGGCATCTTGGCCAATATTTTTTTACAAAAAGCCGGGCTGCTGAACATCAACATTTTCTGCGCTGGCTGATTAAACAGATTGAACATTATCAGGTCGATGCATTAATTGTTGCCGGAGATGTATTTGACACGGGTTCACCACCTAGCTATGCCCGTGAACTATATAATCGCTTTGTCGTTGAACTACAACCGACCGGCTGTCAGTTAATTAGCCTTGGTGGTAACCATGATTCAGTAGCAACATTAAATGAATCAAAAGAACTCCTTTCCTGCCTAAATACCACCGTTATTGCTCACGCAGAAAAAGATCAACAAAAACAGATAAAAATACTCACCACCAAACAAGGCAATACCGGTGCAATTCTTTGCGCAGTCCCTTTTCTGCGGCCAAGAGATATTATGATCAGCCAGGCTGGTCAGTCAGGAGAACAAAAACAGCTCGTATTACAAGAAGCTATTGCAGAACACTATCATCAACTCTATCAGCAAGCGTGTGAATTACGTGATGAATTGAATTTGCCCTTACCAATCATTGCTACCGGGCATCTGACGACCGTTGGTGCCACTGTTACAGATTCGGTGCGGGATATTTATATTGGTACATTGGATGCCTTCCCGGCGCAAGCTTTCCCGCCGGTAGACTATATTGCGCTTGGGCATATTCACCGGCCACAAATAGTGGCTAAATCTGAACATATTCGCTACAGCGGCTCCCCTATTCCCCTTAGTTTCGATGAAGTCGGGCAAGAGAAAAGTGTTTGTTTGGTGGAATTTACCCAAGACAAACTGGAATCCATCAAGCTTTTACCCATTCCGCAATATCAGCCCATGCAACTAATCAAGGGTAATCTGCAACACATTGAACAACAGTTACAAACTTTTAATGACTATCAAGGAGAGCAACCCGTCTGGCTGGATATTGAAGTTGCAACCCAAGATTACCTCCATGATATCCAGAAAAGGATTCGATCAATGGTTGCAGAGCTTCCTGTCGAAGTCATTCTGCTACGACGTAGTAAAACACAGCAACAAAATAGGCTAGCACAAGAAAACAGAGAAACTTTGACAGAACTTAGCGTTAACGAAGTTTTTGCCCGACGGCTTGCACAATCAGCACTCGAAGATGAAGAACATAAAAAACGTCTGACCACCCTTTTCGAACAAACACTGAACGATATCTATCAGGCTAAAAACAAGGAAGAGCAGGCATGAAGATTTTGAGTCTACGGCTAAAAAACATTAATTCATTACAAGGTGAATGGAAAATTGATTTCACAGCAGAGCCGTTTGCCAGCAGTGGTCTGTTCGCCATAACCGGTCCTACCGGCGCGGGTAAAACCACCTTATTGGATGCGATCTGCCTTGCGCTTTATCACGAAACCCCACGCTTGACGATTTCTACCTCACAAAATGAGCTGATGACCCGACACACTGCGGAATCATTGGCTGAAGTGGAATTTGAAGTGAAAGGTGTCGCTTACCGTGCTTTCTGGAGCCAACGGCGAGCGCGTAATCAACCCAATGGCAATCTGCAAGCCCCTAAAGTGGAACTCGCCCTTAGCAGCAGTGGTAAAATTCTGGCCGATAAAATCCAGGACAAAAAAGAAAAAATCATTGAAATTACTGGATTAGATTACGATCGTTTCACCAAATCCATATTGCTATCCCAAGGAGATTTCGCTGCTTTCCTCAATGCTCAGCCAAACGAACGGGCTGATTTATTGGAAGAGTTAACCGGCACTGAAATTTACGGAATTTTATCTCAACAAATTTACCAACAACATCAACAAGCACAATCAGAGCTGAATATTCTGCAAGCCAAAGCATCTGCCATTGATTTGCTAACGGCAGAGCAGTATCAACAACATCTGGAACAACAGCAACAACTCACCCATGCTGAATCACAACTCAATCAGCAGATAAAAACAGTGCAACATTCGGCACAATGGCTGACACGTGGAGAAGAACTTGAGCAACTTGTTACTGAAAATAACGCTTCCTTACAGCAGGCAGAAAAAGCGCTTACTCATGCAGAGCCGCAATTGCAGAAACTGGCTAGCAGTGAACCCGCAGAAACACTGCGCCCATTGCTGGATGATAAAAACCGAACACAATATGAACATCAGAGAACCCGCAAACAGCTGGAAGAGATGCATCAGCAACTTCAACAACAGCAACAGACGCTCACGCCGATACAGCAAAAGGTGACTCATGCAGATTCTGCCAGAACAGAGTATCAACAACACCGGCAACAACAAGAAAAGCTGATAACAGAACAGGTGATTCCATTAGATCATCAAATTGCGGTACAGATTAAAGAGCTCAATCTTACTCAGCAACAAATCAACGAGCAGAAAACTGCGCTTGAAAACCGTTGTCAACAATATGACACAGCAAATCAGCGCGCCCTATCATTCACCAATCAAAGAAAACAACTAGAAAACTATTTCGAGCAACAACCTTATCATCAATATTTCGGTGAAAATCTGGCTTTTTGGCAACATCAATTCTCTTGGCGGCAAGAGCAGCAGCAACAAATTGATCACCAAACGCAAAAAGTTGGCAAGCTCACTGCCGAAATCATGCAACTTAACAATAATCTGAACAAACAAGAGGAAGACTTAAAACAACAAATTGAAAATAACCAACCGCTGGAACTGGCATTTGAGCAGGCCAAGCAACAATTTTCTACTCTGCAAAAACAATATTCGCCGGAGAAATTAAAAAAACAATTAACTCAATATCAGGAACAACTACCGCTGCAACATAAACTGGAGATCCTGTCCCCGCAAATCTTGCAATTACAAGTCGCTATTGCCAATCATCATATTCGCTTACAACAACCGGAAAAATTATTAAAGGAACTTCCTGTTCAAATTGAATCTATCGATAAACAACTCTCAGACAAACAGCAACATTTAGCCGATCTTGCTCAACGTATTCAGTTAGAACAAAAGATTGTCAGTCTGGAAAAAGAACGGGCACAACTCAAGGAAGGTTCTCCTTGCCCACTATGCGGTGCTGAACATCATCCTGCAATTCAGGCTTATCAAAATATTGAACTACCAAAATCAGAACAACGGTTAAAAGATTTACGTCAGCAATTTGAAGCACTGCAAGCCACCAAAATATCATTGGTTAATAAAAAAGAGTTCCAACAGCAACAATACGACCATATTTTGCAAGAAATTGCTGATGCTGAACTACGATTGAATATATTAACGCAACAATGGCAGGAAACTTGCGTAATATTACAGACCGAAATTTCTCTTTCAGATAAACCCGCTCTTGAACTATTTGTGCAACAAAACCAATCTGCTCATCGGCTTTGCCAAACTCAATTAACCGAATTTGAACTGGCAGAAAAAACGTACCAGAAAACAGAAAAAATACTGACCGCTCATCAAGAATACGTTAAAGAAATTGAACGAAATATTGAACTGAGTAAACATCAACACAATGTACTGAAAAAACACTTATCTGAATTGCAACCAGAGATACAACAACAGCAGCTTAAGCTAACTGATGTCATCGAAAAAATGGCGTCAGAATTACAGCAATATAATTTATCCCTGCCAATGCTGAATGATACTGAAAACTGGCTGCAACAACGTAGAGAGGAGTGGCAGATATATCAAAACTGTCATGAAAACTGGCAACAGATCCAAAAAGAAGAAGCGGTCATTCAAAATCAGATTGAATCATTGCATAAACAGAAAGAAGAGTATGTATGCCGTTTAAATGGGCTTAATCAAACAGCACAGCAACAGAAACAGCAACTCGCAGAGGCACAACAACAGCGCCAACAACTATTTGGTAAGCGATCTGTTACCGACATCACTCAGGCATTACAACAACAATCTCAACAACTGGAAGAAGCGTACAAACAGGCACAATCACATCTGCAACAGGCACAATCCAATATTAGCCAACTGACCGGCGCCATTAATGAGACAGAAAAAAACCACAACCAGTCTGAGCAACAAAAACAGCAGGCAGAACAAAACTTCAATGCTGCATTAGCAAAGAGCCCATTTGCCGATCAGCATGCCGTTGAATCGGCGCTGTTATCGCAAGAGCAACGTAAGGAATTGCAACAACTCAAGGAACAGCTTGAACAACAACAGATACAAGCCAACGCCCTATGCCAGAAAGCAGCAGAAACTCTGCAACAACATCGGAAAAATCGCCCTGAGTTACTTAATCAATATACAAAATCACAACTGACCGAACAGTTGGAAAACATTACTGATGAGCTAAAAAGAAACACCTTACAGCAAGGAGAGCTGAAAAACCTGCTTGGTAATGATGCAATACGCCGTCAACAGCAAAAATCCTTATTGGAAGAGATCAGCCATTGCCAACAAAATTATAATGACTGGAGTTATCTTAATAATCTGATTGGTTCGGCTGATGGTGCTAAATTCCGTCGCTTTGCTCAAGGATTAACACTGGATCATTTGGTTCATCTCGCCAATCAACGGCTGAAAAAATTGCACGGACGCTACGATTTGCAACGTAAAAACAGTGATGGTCTTGAACTACAAGTGATTGATACCTGGCAAGCCGATGCTATTCGTGATACCAAAACGCTTTCCGGTGGCGAAAGTTTTCTGGTCAGCCTCGCCTTGGCTTTAGCGCTATCTGATTTAGTCAGCAATAAAACCAGTATTGACTCACTGTTCTTGGATGAAGGCTTTGGCACACTTGATCCAGAAACCCTTGATATTGCACTCGACGCTCTGGATCATCTGAATGCTTCCGGGAAAACCATTGGTGTTATAAGCCACGTCGAAGCCATGAAAGAGCGGATACCCGTACAGATTAAGGTTAAAAAAATTAATGGGCTTGGGATAAGTAAACTCTCACCTGAGTTTCGTTATGACAAGTCATAATGGAAAACAACAAACCTTTTTCCAAAGGGAATTGAATACAGCCATTTTTTCCTTGAAAGGGTACTCCCGCCAGCATAAAGGCGGGAAGGAAATTTCGACAAGGCATTACCCTTGCTGGTTTTGAATGTACTGTGTGACTTGCTCCCGCCAACATACATCGAGAAGCAAGAACGCTCAACGAAATGACCGCGCTTCGAGCAGTTTGCTAATACTAAAAGCGCGTTTTACTCACAATTAGCATTCAGGTGGGAGAAATCCGCAGGTTTTGTTAAAAGACGATGGTTTTATTAGGCCACTACAGAGTCAATCATTAAAGAAAATCGATAAACCTTTAGGTTGACTAG
>NZ_JAJAFZ010000069.1:0-22043 GCF_025384895.1 Photorhabdus kayaii | reverse complement strand
ACGTTCTTTACTCGTGCAGACCCAAAGCTAAATGGCATCGTAATTATTCTTACACGCTGGCATCAGAATGACTTAGCAGGGCAACTTCTTAAACTGGCAGATGAAGGCGGCGAACAATGGCGCGTCGTCAGTTTTCCGATGGAAGCAGAAAAAGAAGAAATTCATGTCCTGAATGGCAAAACATACAGTTTGAGAAAGCCGGGTGAAATCCTGTTCCCTGAACGCATGCCACAGGATTTCGTCGATAAATGCAAACAAAGGGGGTCGCTGGTCTGGAATGCCTTATATCAACAAAGACCCACGGCGAAAGGCGGTGGCTTAATCAAATCAGAGTGGTTTAAAGAGTACACGGTCTTACCGCCGTTGAAATGGCGGATCATTTATGCAGATACAGCACAAAAAATCAAAGAAGTGAACGACTTCTCTGTTTTTGAACACTGGGGGCTTGGTGAGGATGGGCGCTTGTATTTGATAGATCTAATCCGTGGAAAATGGGAATCGGATGAATTGAAACGGCGTGCAGTCGCTTTTTGGCACAAATCAAAACATAGGGATAAAAGTCCACTCAGATACATGGCAGTGGAAGATAAATCATCAGGTACAGGGTTGATACAGAGTATACGTAAGGATGCTACTTGCCCGATAAAAGCTATACAACGTAATAAAGATAAGTTCACGCGATTAATGGATACACAAGGATGGATTGAATCTGGATATATCTACATTCCATCAAAAGCAGATTGGGTGAGCGATTTCCTTGTTGAAATGGAAGGGATTAATACTGAATTCAATACACACGATGACCAGCTCGATCCGCTTATGGATGCAATAGAAAATGAATTAATTAATGGGACCGTCAGCTATGACAAATGGGCTTAATCAATTAGATTTTGGCGGTAAGCCACGCATTCGCCTGACTGCTGATGGCATCACGAATGTCATGACAGGAATGGGTACATTACGTGATCGGCGCATGTATAACCACTTTACATTCGGCATGATGCAGGATTTCGCTGAACTGGAAGCAGCTTATATTGAGAACTGGATAGCTCGCGCGATTGTGGATATTCCAGTCGATGATGCGACGAGAGAATGGCGGTCATTTTCATCTGATGATGCTACAGCTATTCGTAATGCTGAAAAATTCTTTAATGTCAAAGCGATAACTCAGGAAGCATTTAAGTGGGCTGGAGTTTACGGTGGCGCGGGCGTATTACTGATAACAGATCAGCCACTTGATAAGCCGCTCGAATTGAACAGAATCAAAAAAGGTTCGCTTAAGCGCTTGCTGGTTCTTGATCGCATGTTTATTAACGGCCAGCAATATAATGTGACAAATCCGTTGGCAGAAAATTACATGCAGCCGGATTTTTATGTGGTGAATGGCGGTACACAACAAATTCACTACAGTCATTTTGTCAAAGCGCCGGGCGCGGCGTTACCCATGCGCTTGCGCATGATTAATGGCGGTTGGGATGACAGTAGGCTGCGGCGTTGCATGGAAGATATCAAAGATGCTGTTTCTGCAAAAGGTGGTATCGCATCTCTGATTCAAGAAGCCAATATTGACACAATTAATCGTGATGGTTTGTCTACTGAACTATCATCTGGTGATATGGATGATGCAATAGCAAAACGTTATAACACATTTGGCATGATGAAATCTCTGTTCAGAATTGCGCTGCTGGATTCAAGCGAAGTACTGGATAGAAAACAAATCTCATTTGGTGGACTCGCCGAGGTGTTATATGTCTTGATGGAATGGTCTTCTGGCTCAACGCGTATCCCCATGACAAGGCTCTTCGGTGTACAAGCAAAAGGATTGGGTGACTCAGGGAAGGGAGATCAGAATAACTATTTCAGTGACATAAAAGGTAGTCAGGAAACCGACTACAGGCCATTTTTGGAAAAAATTGATGAAGTTCTGATTCGTTCAACTCTGGGCACATATCCCGATGGGTTGGATTTTTCTTTCGCACCGCTCACGCAGCCGTCAGATACAGAGATATCCGCACAACGACTGGCTGATGCTCAGGCTGATGATATTCGTTTAAATCAGAGAGTTGTCAGGCCGTCACAAGTTGCACGAAAATTAATGGAGCAAGGGGTTTATGGTATTGAAGAGGAAGATATTACCCGACTTGCTGACGACGAATCCGCCGAGTTCTCAGGTGATTATCAGTTCAAGCTTGGAGACCTTGCAGGACCTGATAAAGAAAACACCGGTCAGGCGCAGAGCGCCGATTAGACCCATCAAGCCGTCTGACGAAACAGAGCGTTATTACTGTGCGCAATTACGTGAAATTGTTAGACAGATGGCGCAAGCTGTCGATGAGGCGCTAACGCCAGTCCTCCGCCGCAATTATACCGCTGATAGCTATCTCACTGACATTATCAAAGAGGCCATCAGGCAAGCATCAGAGTTGTTTTTCAATTCAGCATTTGGACAACAGACAGAGCGATTGGCGCAACGTGTTGTCAGTCGGGCCGAGTCTGAAAGTTCCGAAGCCTTTGTTGAACAAATTAACCGGGCTATCGGTATCGACATGACCGGGTTAATGGTCAATGAATCCCTCGTTGATTATTTTGATGCATCTGTAGAGAGCAATGTTGCGTTAATCAAATCACTATCATCTGATTATTTTGATGATATTCAGCGTGAAGTGATGGACGGTATTTTGCGCGGTGACTCATTGACTAACATTGTTCGAAATATTCAGTCAGTGACCGGAGCGACATACAAGCGAGCACGTCTAATAGCCAGCGACCAAACGCTAAAAATACACAGTGATATTACACGCAAGCGTCAGCAATCAGCCGGTATTGATCGTTTTCGTTGGGACACTTCGCAAGATGTAAGAGTGTCCGGTAATCCGGCTGGCAAGTATCCCAATGCAAAAATTAAATGCTTCATGATAGCCCGTGCTGATGTTGGGCATGGCCGTGGGGTCTATCTTTGGTCGCGTGGTGCTAGCTATGCAGATGAAACAGGACTATTTCCCGGTAGAGCACATGTTAAATGTCGCTGTAATGGCACTCCATTAATCAAAGGTCTTGATTACTAATTAAATAGGATTATTACATGCGGATTACTGTATGTGACCGCGTGACCTTTCCAGTTACATCCCAACGAGAAATTACTCCCGAGGGCTATTTAAAAGTCCCCGGGCGGGTTGCGCGTGTCGGTATTCAGCAATATCTAGCGTCTGAACTGGGATTAACGGACAGGCCACCCGGTAAAATTGTTAATGTTTATCGCCCGTATGAGGAAGTATTTTCTCAATCGAGCCTGGGTAGTTATGACAATGTTGATGTCACAATTGATCACCCTGACGAGCTTGTTGATTCCAATTCATTTAAGCAAGTCACAGCCGGGCATGCTATTTCTTCGGGAAGACAAGACGATGATTATGTTGTCGTTGATTTACTTATCAAAGATCAAGCAGCAATCAATGCAATAAACGGAGGTAAGGCGGAATTATCCGCTGGATACACATCTGAATATGAGAAGTCTTCTGGTGTTTCACCAGACGGGGCACCCTACGAATTTATTCAACGCGATATCACTATTAATCACATAGCGCTATGTGACCGAGCAAGGGCCGGACATCGCGCGCGCTTATTTGACCATAAACCCACTGGAGTAACACACATGTTTAAAGTTGTACTCGATTCTGGCGTACACGCAACGGTCACTGATGAAGCAACTCAACAGTTGATCCAATCCACAATTGATGGACTGAAAAAACGCGTTAAAGACGCAGAGGAAGAAAAAGAAAAGGCCGAAGCCGCTAAAGATGAGGCAGAAAAGGAAAAAGAAGAGGCAGAAGCCAAGGCTGACGCTAAAGATGAAGAAATTGAGGAATTAAAGGAAAAAACCTCTGAGGATTCAATCTCTAAGCGTATCGCTGATGTCATGTCTGCGCGTGATGCTGCAATGAAAATTGGTGGCACTGGCTTTAACTGTGATTCAACCGATCCATTAAAGATCAAACGCGCTGCACTTGATGCCGCTGGTATTAAATGTCGCAAATACACTGAATGGAATAAAGCCCCGGACACATACGTTTCAGCTTATTTTGATGCAGAAGAAGAGCGTCGGGAAAACGAGGATGACGGCGAGACCGAAGAAGAAAAACAACAGGCTAATGATTCACTGAAAAATTTCAGTCGTGACATGCGCAAAACAAAGACGACTGACGCTCAGTCTATGCGCGATAGCGCTCGGCAAGAGTGGATGGACAAACGTTACGGTAAACAACCGGAGAAAAAATAATGGCTATTGCTCAAAACGATTTTACGCTGTTCCGCGGTAAGGCGTATGAGGGGCAGGTTTCAACGATTGATGTTTATGAGGCAATTTCTCGCCGCGTTGAAACTGCCTTAATCCCATTTGGTCGCGCGGTAGTACGTGGCACTAAAGAACGCTCATGCGGCCCGGTCTCGGCAACAACCACAGCCGATCAGGTTATCGGTTTCACTATTCGCACATTAGCAGAATTTAGCAACAGCATGCCGACGAATCCGCCGAATTACCAGGTCGGCTATGACGTCAATCATATCGCATCTGTACTTCATCGCGGGCCAATGCATGTGCTTTGCGTTGATGGCGCTGAGGCAGGACAAGTTGTTAGTGTCATTTTGAAAGAGGGGGCAGATCAAGGCCGCCTGACTACTGGAATGGGGGCCGGTTTGCTGGTGTTAAATCAGGTGAGATGGGTAGATAACGTGAAAGCGGGTGAGATTGGCGAAATTCGCGTTGATGGCATTCTGAATGTCTATGTAGAAGGGAAATAATTCATGAGAAAAAGTGTTTTTGACGTCAGCCCGGTAGCTGCATTGTCTTTTTTGGTTCAGCAAGCGGCATATATTGAATCCGAAATCTATCGTATGGAATACCCGCAGTTCAAATACAATACACTGTTACCTCTTGATGACAGTGCGCCGGACTGGATAAAGGTCGTGGCTTTCCGCTCGATAGATGCACGCGGTGAATTGCAGATATTTGGACCAAATTCTACTGATGTCCCCACTGTAGACATTGCAATGAGTCAGGGCTTTCAAGAAATTAAAATGGCGGCGCTGGGTTATACCTATACGCTGGAAGAAATTGGCTTCGCCATGCAGAACAATATCAGTCTTGATGCTGAGCGCGGGCAAGCTGTGCGTGATGTTGTAGAGCAAGGGCTGAACAAGATCTACTTGCTCGGCCATGATGACATCGGGGAAGGACTTTACACTAGCAAAAATGTATCAACAGAGGCAGCAAAAGCCACACTGAAAGCATTGATTGCTGATATACCAACAAAGGGAACGCAGCCAGTTATTGACTTTTTCGGTGCGGCGTATAGTCAGGTTTACTTAAGCAATACGATGACTGTTCATCGTCCAAATACTTTTGTAATACCACCCGAGCAAATGCAGTTGCTGATGCGCACGCTGTTATCAACTCAGAACGCCTCAAATGTTACGTTGCTTGAGTTTTTGCGTACCAATTTCCGGGATATGGATTTTGATGATGACATTTTACTTAACGGCGCGGGGGCAGGTGGCAAAGATCGCATGGCCGTGTACAAAAAGGATAAGCGGGTTGTTAAAGGCCATGATGTGATGCCAATGCGCTTTCTGGCTCCTGCCACTGCCGATAACATTAACTTCAAAGTCCCCGCCTTATTACGTACCGGTGGTACGGAATGGCGCATTCCGAAAGCCGGGCACTATGTCGATGGGGTGTAATCGATGAACGAGTTAACCAATTTACATACAGCTCCGCTGACAGTAACTGATGAAAACGGTAAACGGATCACTATCCCTGTGGGACATTCCGTTCTTGTTCTTGTTAATGGTGATTTCATTGATCACCTATTTCATCAGGCTGGGATGATGCGTGTAGAGGTATTGGATACCCCTGACGCTGATACTGATGACAAGGATATTGGCGCACTGCGGGAGGAGTATGAAACTCTAATGGGTAAAAAAGCACCATCAGCAGCAAAGGCCGCAGCATTGCAGAAAGCTATTGCTGAAAAGCGAAAGGAGATACAGCAAGCGTCGCGGTCAGAAAATGCCGATAACCCGTCAGATTGACGGGTTTTTGCTTTAAGGGGGAGAGATGGAAATTACAGCGCAAATCGTGACTGATTTTCGTGAATATTACCCGGAGTTCGGTAACGTTGATGAATGGCCTGATAAAAGTGTTATTCAGGCACTTGAAGAGGGCAATTCAGAAACGGGTAAGCGGTGGCTGAAATATAATGCTCGTCCTGCGTCCATTAAAAAACGTGGCATGTTTGCGTTTGCAGCTCATCAGCTGGTGATGCGCAAACGTGCCATAAATGGCGATGTGGGGGCGGCTTATGCCATTTCGTCTAAATCCGTTGGTGATGAGTCAACTTCATTTGCTGTTCCTTCTGTTACTTCTGATGAATTAATTATCAACGGTAATCTTCCGCTAACTTCTTACGGCCTTGAATTTCTTCGCTTAAGGCGGCGGGCGGGAACTGGGGGAATGATGATATGAAGCTGAATGCAGAAGTCCGGGGCGGAAATAAACTGGCGCAGAAATTGCGCCAAATCCATGATCGCGTGACATCTAAACGGCGGGTGCTGGTGGGATTGCCAGCCGGTTCTGGTGAACAAGATGGGACGCCGCTAGTCGTCATTGGTGCAGTGAATGAATACGGTTCGGCGGATGGACACATTCCTGAACGCTCATTTCTTCGTGTTCCCATTCGGCAGAACCAAGACAATATCAAAAAGGCATTTCGTTCACTGACTGGACAGGTTGCTCGTGGCGATATAACAGCATTCCAGATGTTAGATCAAATCGGTGCAAAAGCAGCAGGGTATTGCAAAGAAGCCATTTCAGCCGGTATTGAACCGGCAAACGCAGAATCAACAGTGAAAGCCAAAGGATCATCTACTCCGTTGATTGATGACGGTATCCTGAGAGCCGCTATTACCCATGTTGTAGAGGATTAATTATGTTTGGCAATGGCTTAGATATGCACGGACATATCGATTCAACGTTTAATTCTCCTATTGCTGGTGGCGTGCGACTTATCCGCGCTGCAAAGGGTGATTATACCGGGCCGGGTGGCACGTGGCAGGAAGGAGAACCGCAAGTAATTCCGCTCACTCTTGTTAACATTCAGCCCGCCTCATGGAAGGATATTCAAACTTTAATCGGCATGGGAGGCACGGCAAATCCACAAGATGTACGTTCGGTGCATATCAATGATGGGGTTAATTATCTTTGGCCTGATGACGAAAGAAAGTTCAGCGATATGTTGGAATTTAGCGATGGATTGGCAATGCGGAAATGGCGCGTTCTGTCATGTGACAATCGGCCCTGGCGTAATTTTTGCCGTGCTGTTGTCGAGCGATATCGGGGAATGGGCTGATGGAAACTCTGGAAGAATTACACAATGTATTTCAATCACTATTGAGAATGGCCTCCGGTGTCGAAACGGTGATTTTAGCAGATCAAGGCAGAGCGCCGCCAAAATCATTATATGTCACTTATAAACCCATCCCCATTCGCGCGTATGGGCAAACAAGACGGAAACGGGCATTTGTACCCGCTGTTGAAGAATTTGACTCATCACTAGGAAATAACTGGCAAGATTTGCAAGAAATTGCTTATACATCAATGGAATTTATGGTGTCAGTGAATTTTCTCAATGAAGGCGCGGATAGTGCGATCATGCTGTTGCATAATGCCAATTTCCAGACTCCTGTCAGCGAATTCTTATATCGCAACAAAATAGCCTGGCGCTACGTGAGTAATTGCCGAAATCTGACAGGAATATTGCAAGCTGGCATCCAACCACGCTGGCAGGCAGACATTCATCTGTTTATCGAACAAACCGTATCCTACTCCCTGCTACGGGCAGCCGGATTCAAAATTGAAATTAATGATGAGAGGTAAGCATTCTCATGTCTTATTCTGTAGACAATATTATTCCTGTCAACCTGCTACTTACCCCCGCAGGGCTTGGGTACGCGGATTTTTCAAGTGCCCTGATATTTGCCGATGCAACGGATTTGGTTGATAAGGTTAAATTCGAAGCGGGTACATTCCGAGACTACAATTCAACGTCAGGTATTGCGGCAGATTTTAAAACTGACAGCGATATCTATCGCATTGCCACCCGCTATTTTGCCAATATTCCCAAGCCACCACAGATTACAGTATGGATGAAAAACTCGGCTGAATCGCTGGTGGAAAACATGAATAGCGCGGCAGATGCGCTGTGGCGGTATCACTACTTCTTTAAAAATACTGACGTAACCAAAGAATCGGTGATTGAAATCGCTGACTGGGCTGATGCAAACGGCCATCCGGTTTGGTTAACATTCAGTGATGAAGGGATCGTTGACCCAAATATCAAAGATGATGTGATATCGATACTAAAAACCAAGGGTAACAGGCATGTGTTTGCCGGTTATAAATCTCCGCCATCTGTGAAGACAGACCCGACTCAAGCGTATGCAATGATCCAGCTAGCTGCGGCATTTCACAAATTCCGTCCCGCTGGCATTAACACTGCTATTACCGGGGAATTTCAGGTGCTGCCCGGCGTTATAGGTGATGATTTGAAAACCAGCGCATACAATGCATTGAAAGCTAAAAATAGCGTATTTTTCACACAGATTGAGTTGACGGGTCAGACAGATAACAGCCGGGTGATTAACAGTAAATCCATGTCGTCATACGGTGAGTTCATTGATGATGTGGTCAATCTGGATGTGCTGAAAAATTATATTCAGGTTGATGGTTATAATTATATTGCCGGAGCGGGTTCTAAACGTGCGCTCACCCCGCGCGATTACGGCGGATTGCTGACGACAATTTCTGATACTTGTAAGCGGTTCTATAACAACGGCGTGTTGGGAACAGGTTCATATGTTGATCTTGATGACGGCAAAACAAAAGTGGCCCAGTTCGGTTTTATACTCCGTTCTAAACCCGAGGACGTTCTTAATTTGACATCATCACAGCGCAAACAGCGTCAATATCCGTCAACCTCTCTTTTGGTCATTCTGGCTCGTGCCGGTCATGTGGCCGAAATTAATATTAACGTGGAGTAATTTATGTCTATGCAAAGGTACGGTGCTGACGGTGCTAACCTGACCGTATTTGGTATCCCAATTGATGATTTTGGTGATACTGACCCGCCGATCACTATTGAAGACCTGGAGCCGCGAGCAACCTTGAAACGTGGAATTGGTAAAACCTCAGTTCGTCTTGATAACCCAACCCGTCCCAAGCGTCTGACGATTAATTTAATTCCAGGCTCTGAACAGGCCCGTCAAATCATTGCCGTAGAAAAAACAAAGGTAGATGCCACATTCTCGTTTTTTCAGACGGGAACGGCGGAAACCATTCTTGGCTTTGACGGGATTTTAGTTAACCGGGGTTCGACAACCCGCGCCGGTAAAACCGGTGTCAGTGACGAACAATTTATATTCGAATTTGCAGATTCAGAGGAAACCTAATAAATGGGCAGAAAGATTGAGATTGAAATTAACGGGACTACTTTTAGCGGGGCCACATCATCAGCTAAAGATCAACTGGAGATGTTACAGATTGTAGCCAGAGAGGGAATACTGCCAGTTATGAGTGATAACTCTACTGAAATGGGCTTGGCCGTGAGTCTGGCAACCGCAGATGCATCTTCATTGAATCGATTGAAAGAACTTTGCATCAAGAGCGGTAAGATTGTGCGTGATGCCGATAATGTGCCGGTTGCTGAAAATTTATTTCAGGACGAA
Source organism: Photorhabdus kayaii (assembly GCF_025384895.1). NCBI lineage: Bacteria > Pseudomonadati > Pseudomonadota > Gammaproteobacteria > Enterobacterales > Morganellaceae > Photorhabdus > Photorhabdus kayaii. The sequence goes on along the minus strand of NZ_JAJAFZ010000069.1, from coordinate 12,266 downwards.
GTACAGAATTACCTTGTCTTGCTTGGCAAAGTCTTAAAGGAAAATATCGGCCCTTTTTGGACGCTCAGCGCAGGGAGCGAAAACGGCGCAGAAGTAGCACAGAATCAATAAACCCCGCGATTAATTGGTTTCTCTGGCGCCCCTGTACGGGGGCCGGTGATGCCTGTCCGCCACTAGCTAAATGGTCTGACATGCTGGATGGAACTTACACTATCGATGATGTACAGGCCATGCACGCAGTCATGGATGATTTAGTCGATAGTATGGAACGCGCACTCAGTCACAACACCTAACACCCTGGCATCACGCCGGGGTTTTTTATGTGCTTCACACGCACGAATTAAATAAAACCCGGAACCTTTTCACAAATGCACCCTTGAGGACTGCCAGTGGTTGGCTGCCTTCTGGGGCTGGTATTCCTGTGTGACAAGGGTTCATTTTTGAGCAGGTAATAAGCTATGAATAATATTTTCCCAATGGAGTATGAAAAACAGTTGTTCCCATTCAGTAATGCATGTTGGGCTAATGCAACTGTGGCAGCCAAGCACTTTGGCAAATTGACAAAGGACTGGCTGAAATTAGGTTCAACTAAGAATTACATTAGGGAAGTTGGTCAAGAGCTTGATATTGAAGCGTATAATTCTAAAGGGGAGATTTCTCCTCTTTTAGTTAACGTAGAAAAAGGCCGCAACGGTGGTACTTGGATTCACCCTGAGCTGGTCATTGAGTTTGCTCGTTGGCTCTCTCCTAAATTTGCCCGGGCATGTGATAGACATATTAAAAACATGTTGATATCACAGAACCTAACACTGACCAAAGATCAGATTATCGATCTGCTCACCTATCAAGAGCCGACGACATGGGAAAAACGGTTCCAAGAGCCTTATTATCAGGCGTTATCGAGAATGACAGGCTTACCTTATTTTGGTCATGTAGGTGGTACTCCATCACTGTTTGGTGCGATCACTTCCAAGTGGGTATACCAGGTTGCATTACCAGATGTTGTTTATGCCGAAGCGAAAGAAGCTGCTAAAGGCAGCGGGGAGAAGATTCATCAATATCTTAAGCCAGAGGCATCAAAGCTGGTGGAAGAACAATTGAAAGCCGTAACAATGTTGGCTAACGGTTGCGCTGACTATAAAGATTTTGAGTCTCGTTGTATGGCGGCATTTTGGGTAAAAGGACAGTTAAAACTGATTTATCCAGCCGCATAACCCCGCGATATATGTATAGATATATATATTTCACTCTGATATATTTTCGGCGGGCGCTTGAGACTATCTGTCTCTGGCGTGCCGGAGCAGATAGAAGAAAGCCCCATCCGACTATAAATCGAAATGAGGCCAGTTCTTATGCTCAGCAACATAAGATTAGCCTCTTACACGCCGAAAGGCAAGAGGACGCTAACTATGAAACAGCAAAAAGCGATATTTATCGCTATCGTTATCTGCATTGCCGCCTTAGCGGCTGTACTTATCACGAGGAAAGACCTCTGTGAGGTTCGCATCCGAAGCGGTCAAACGGAGGTTGCTGTTTTCATGGATTACGAAACCAAGTAAGAGCAACGGCGGGGAGCAATCCCCGCCATCTCTTGTTGTTGAACATGGCTCTCAAGCGCCCTTTTTTGCTTATGCCGCTCATGCGATTTTTGCGTTTAATTGCACCCTCCTGATGATAGGATGTAATTTTTATCATTAAGTAAGGGTAAGAAATGGGAATTATAAAATTTTTCATTGTTATTATTGTGACTTCGATCAGTTTAACATGCCTTGCTAATCAAAAGTTACCAAATGAAATAAATAGCTATATCGGTCAAGAAATTATAACCGGAATGGGTAATAGGATGGGTAGCGGCATGGTCAATGTTGGAGGATTATCGGTCGGAAAGGATAGGGTAAAACTTTATTTCATTGATTATACAATCGATATATTAACCAATGAAAAGAAACCGATTTTTTTCAGAAATGGCCTTATTGATCATAGGGAAATAGTGCTAAATTGTAAGGATAAAACATATTCATCCTACACAGCAAAAGAACTTCATGAATTGGCAAATGTTCCATTGTCATATCATGAGTTAGGTCATCCTCATAAATGGGGTGATTATGATTTTAAAGATGATGGTCACTTGGGCGTTCAATATAAAGATGATCAAGAAAAAGTTACCAAGCTATTTAATTTTATGTGCGATTCTGGAATTAAATAAAAGGGCGATATTATAACAAATATCATGATCTGCCTCGCACCGTTTACTGCCGTACAGGCAGCCTAAAGCCCCTTATGGGGCTTTTTTGTTGGCCATTTCTTTTTTTAGGTTTAATAGCTCTCTGAACTTCTGGCTATCATTATCTATTCGCGCCATAAACCGATCTATTAGCCAGTCAATTTTTTCATTATTTTTATCAAATTCATCATACTTAAAGTTGCCTTTTTCATCATGGCAATCATTTTCAATCACACTTATGTAAACGCGGGAAAACTCTTCATCCATAGGTAAGGATAGACCGCCATATAAAGTATCTTGCAAAATTTGCACAATTTCAGAGTTCATCGAGCGGCCATTTTCTTTGGCTCTTTCGGCAATAGCTTCTCTCATACCATCGGGCAATCGAAGCATGAATTTATCTTGTGCTGATACTGGCTTATTAGTCATCTGCATTAATCGTTTAGTTGAAACAGAAAGATGATACTAGCATATTGACATCATGTAAATGTGTGTCATAATGATATCATGTCATTATGACATTACTAATAAGGAGACAAGATAATATGATAAACCTAGATAACAGAAAAAAGAGCGCACAAATGCAACTGAGAACAACAGAGTTCATGAAGGAGCAAATTTGTAAGTTGGCAGATAAAGAGGGAATTTCTCAGAACGCAGTTCTGAATCAGGCTTTGGCTTGGTATATGAATGAAAGGGCAAAAAATGCAGCACAATAATAGCGAAGCCCCAGTTGCACGAACAACTAGGGCCTCTAGTTATAACTTACCGAACGAGGTAAATCGCATGAATAATTTAACAGATGCAAACCAACTTGTCATTAATGGTATCACTCTGACACAAATTTCATATCAGGGTGAATTAGTAGTAACTACTGAACTGTTGGTTAGCGAGGTGTCGGCATGAGCAATTTATCTGTGCAGTCACTACCTCAAGTTGCACACAACGGCATTCCAGTTATTACAACTGAATTACTTGCTGAGTTGTATGGAACTGAAATCAACAACATTCAGCAAAACTTCAAACGAAACAATGATCGCTTTACTCAGGGTAAACATTATTTCAAAGTTGAAGGTTCTGATTTAAAAGAGTTAAAGAACAGACTGACAGGAAGTCAGTCTGTTGCAAAACGTGCTCGCAGCTTGATGCTATGGACAGAACGCGGAGCGGCCCGTCATGCTAAAATGCTCGACACTGACAAAGCTTGGGATGTATTCGAAAAACTGGAAGATTGCTATTTCAGCCAGAAAGTACCTGCATCAGCAAAAACCACAACAGACGAACGCACCCCGTTGCGTGATGCTGTAAACATGCTGGTGGGTAAGCGTGGGCTAATGTACCCAGAGGCTTGTAGCTTCATCCACCAGCGTTTTAATGTATCCCATATAGATCAATTGCCAGCGGAGAAGATAACAGAAGCTATCGAATATGTTCACAAACTTGCATTAGAGGGTGAGTTCATTGGTAAAGCCGAGTTACCAGCACCAACTAAAATTCAATTCACTGATGATGAATTATGCAATCTTTGCTGGCTGTGGCGGGATGCTGTTGAGATGATTAGTTCAATATCTGATGTTTACCCCATTCTGAGAGCGGCAGAGCATCGGCTGGAAGGTAAATATTATTCAATGTCACGTGAATATCCACGAAACATGAACATAGCCCGGCGCTTACTGGAAAGAGAGACGGCGCATATTGAATGCGCATCATTTACCGGTAGTAACTGGCGGGTATTGCATAACCTGAGAATCCCTAACAGTCCATTCTAACCCCCAAGCCAAGGATGGCTCAAACTTGAGCCATCATACTAAGCGTGTTTAGCGGGTTTGATTAAACTATCCGCAGGTATCCCGAACATTTTATGTAAGTTCCATACCATCGGTAGCGTGAGGCTACGTTTGCGATTAAGTATTTCGTATACGCGATTGACTTTACCGATGGCAGGTACCAGGTCTTTTGCTGTTAACCCAGATTGCTCCATTCTGAATTTTATGGCCTCAATCGGATCTGGCGGGTCAATCGGGAAATGCTCAGTCTCATAGGCTTCAATGAGTAGCACCATAACTTCCATGTAGTCAAATTCGGGAGAGCCGATTTCAGGCTGATTATCAAACATTGGTGAGATAGCTTTTAATGCTTCTTGATAGTCTTGTTCTGTTCTGATGGGTTTAATATTCATAGCTTACTCCGGCTCAATTGTATTGGCATCTATAGCATCGTATTGTTTATGCGTGCCGATGAATTTTACGTACACCCAGCCAGCGGGGTAAAAGATGGAAACTATTAGACGATAACTATTTCCTTTAATATTAAATACCACGCGATTGTTTTTCAGGATACTCGCATTGCGGTACTGAGCTTTAATTTCAGCAGGGGTTTTCCAGTTAGCTTTCTTAGCCTCGTCAACCCAAGCTCTTAACTGTTGTTCAGCATCGGGATAGATTTCCCAGAACTGCTTTAATGTACTGACTGAGATAATTTTCATAAAGTCATGATAGTCCCATTTTGGGACTGATGCAAGTATTTTGTTCACTTAGTGCGGTTTTTTTGTATCTTAAAAACGAGGTCATAAATGGCGGAAACAATTGATTCATTACTTGTCTCCCTGGGTTTAGAAACAGACAAAAAGAGTTTTGATGTGGCTAACGCTGCATTTAAAGGTGTTACTGACAATATGATGCAATTAGCGGCTACAGTAGCCGCTGGATTTGGTTTTGATAAGTTAACGCGAGATTTTGCTGGCTTTGTTTCTGAGATAGATAGATTTTCTCGTCGCCATCTTATTGATCCCAATAATGTATTGCGTTGGGGTTATGCATATGAGCAAATGGGTGGAAAAGTGCAGGATGCCATGAGTACAATTGAGAAATTTAATCACCTCAGAGATAAAGCTGCTGATGGCCGAATTGACGAAAACGCGCTCAGGCAGGCTGGTATTAATCCCTATGAATTAATTAACAAGAATAATCCTCATTCCGCCATGTTATGGGCTTCTGAGCAGATGCTAAAAATGAACATGGATCAACGGAGACGATTTAGCAACGGGCTAGGATTAAATAAATTCGAGCAAGATGTACTTTCCAAGGGGCCAAATTGGATAAAGGAACAATTCAATGAATATAACAAACGTGGTCAAATAATCACTCCAGAAGCAATAAAAATAGCAAATGAATATAATGATGCTGTTCAAAAGCTAACAACCAATTTAAATGGGTTGTCTAGTGAAATAAGTGGACCACTTACAAAAAGCGTTACTGATTTAGCAAAACGTGCTGATAAATGGCTATTAGATAACAAGCAGGGAATTATACAAAAATTGGATGAGGCTATGCCTTATTTAGAACAAATGGCAAAAGGGATTACTTTTTTAGTTGTTGCACAAGCGGCGGCCAAAGGCGGTAGAATGTTGGTGGGTAATCTTCCTTTGCTCGGTGCAGCAGCATATGCTGAATATTTTTATAGTGATTGGGATAATATTAAAGCAAGTGCCATTGCATCATATGATTATAACAAGCGTCAGCTAGAACATGGACTAAATGAGAATTTAAATTACCCTGTGGGTGATGCCCTCTCTTGGCTTGGATGGACTAGCAACCCTTGGAGAAGGCCAGTTAAAGTAAGCTCAATTAATCCAAATGCAATGGATATTCCCGGCAATGATCCTTTGAACAATATGGATTATATAAAAAATTACTTAACAATGTCGGGTGTCAATAATACATCTCAACGTGAACAATTGGCTGAATCATTCTCTCAAGCGTCAAAAAAATATAATGTTCCAGTCAGCGTCTTATTGGGAATGGCAAAACAAGAATCAGGATTTAACCCTAATGCTACAGGCCCGCAAACCAAATGGGGGCAGGCAAAGGGAATAATGCAATATCTTGATAGTTCCGCTCAATCCCTAGGTATAGACCCGCTTAATTCTGATCAAGCTATAAATGCTGCTGCAATGCAATTACGCCAGCGCCTGAATAAAGGTGAAAGTATGGAAGAGGCTGTTGCGGAACATCATGCCGGACCAAATCGTAAATTATGGGGAGAAAAAACAGAGGATTATGTGAGAAAAGTTGGTGACTATTCCCTAGCTATGGAAGACTATGCTTCTCGCAGAAATACAGTACCAACCCCTCCTATAAAGTCTAAATCTAGCAGTAATAGCGCCCCCATCAACGCTACTGTTAATGCCAATGTGACAGTAAACGAAGCTGGTAATCCAGAAAAAACTAAAGAAATTGTTCAACAATGTATTAGTGACGCATGTAACGAATTGGCCGTATCAGTGAGGACAACAGCACAATGAGTATTGTCGGTATTTTTACGAAAACCCGCCCGGAAATTGGCGGGATTTTTTTTGATGCAGTTCTTGAAGAATCATCAGAAATGCGGACGGATGTTAGCGAATATCCATTAGAGAATGCAATGACAGCAAATGACAACGCCGTTACACGCCCGTTATATGTCACTATGACCGTTGCACTGTCAGATAACCCGATCAAGGCACTTATAGCCGAAACCGGTCAATATTCCGGGATATTGGGGATGGGTGCAGGTGTTGCTACTGGCTTGGCCGCGTCAGTATTACCTAGTGGTATTGCCGCATTGGCTGGACTGGGTGCTTCTGTAGGATTTGGCATTGCCGGTGAGTATGGAACGAAACGGTCAATGAATATTCTTGATAAGATCAGGGAGCTACAGCGTAATCGTACTGTGATGGCTGTTATTGGCACCAAAAGTGCGTCATATGCGAATATGATTATTACAAATACCCGGCAAGTAACAAATATAGAGAATCAAGAAGGGCTAGAATTAGTCGTTGAAATGCGTCAACTTTTGATTATTAACAAAGATGGAAAAAACAAGGACGCATCACTTATCAATGCCAATCTCCCGGCTGGTGATAGTGCCAGCACACAAGGTCAAGCAACTATTAATCATGGTGAGGTTTTATTGCAATGAATATTATTCCTCTTACAAGAAATGCAGCTTACCAGAAATTTTCTATTACACTAAATAATCATCAACTAGTATTTTATCTACGTTGGTTGACTCGATATAGATATTTTGTTGTTGATATCATGAGTATTGATAATAGCCCCATAGCATTAGGCCGGGCATTACATGTTGGAGTAAATTTACTTGCCGGGCTGAATACAGATATTGGGGAAATTATTCTAGAAGGAGAAACTCCTACTATCAGTAACTTGGGTGTAAAAAATAAATTAAAATGGTATCCAATATGAATGGTGATCTGTTTGGAAGAAATTATAAATTAGTCATAAAATCAAGCGGTGGTGGAGAAGATCTTATTTTTAGTCCACCGATGCAAATTACATTTAATATAGAGGGGGTACCGAATAATCATGATGCATTGGGACGTATCACAGTATACGGTGTATCAGCAGAAACCAGAAGCCGAATTTACAATGAGTATGATTCAGTTTACTTATTCGCCGGTTATGGTGATGATGTTGGTGTTATATTTAAGGGTGAAATAAACAACTTCGAGACGGGTCGAGATGGGGTAAATACATATATCAGATTTTATTGTCGGTCATTCTTTAGAAAGTGGGTTAATGCATATATAAATAAGTCCTGGGGCGAAAATACGACAATATTAGAAATCATAAAGGATGTTGCCGAAACATTTGGGACCACCTTAGAGGTAGTAGGGGATTTTTCTGATTTACCATTAGCAATTAAGGGAATGACTGCACCGGGTGTAAATTCCATAACATTTCTAACAGAACTATCAGAAACATTTGATTTTAAGTATAATTTTGAAAGTACAAAATTAGTCGTTATCAGGAATAAAGCATCACGAGAACATATTACACATAAGATATCATCACTAAATGGCATGGAAGGGATACCACGAGTTTACTTACAATCTTTAGAGGTTGATATAAAACTTAATCACTTAATTAGAGTTGCGGACTGGATTGATGTTTATCGATTATATGATCAGTTTAATTTTAGTGACATGTATACAACACCCTACAAAGACCTTCTTACTGCCGGAAGATTTTCAGTGTTAAGTATTTCGCATCAGGGCGACTTCTATCACGACACATGGAAAACTACGGTCAAAGCATTATTGCTTAAAGGATAATATAATGAAAATTATAGACTCAAAGCTTAACCCAATGCTGGAGGCAATGAAGGAGTTTAAAAAGTCTGCATTATCATCGCTAATGATTTGCTTGCCGGGGAAAATTGTTTCATATAATGCAGCTAATCAACGGGCACAAATTGAATGCGGCATTCAGAGAAAAATAGACAATGAGTTTATTACTATGCCTGTTATTAGTAATGTTCCGGTTCAGTTTTCGGGTACTAAGGAATGGACGCTATTTCATGAATTACCACCAGGAACAGAGGGGTTAATCCATTTCAGCCAGAGAGCTATTGATACATGGATAGATCAGGGAGGGCCTGTTGCTCCTCACGAAATGAGGATGTTCAGCGCCACAGATGCTTTTTTCTCACCCGGCTATCGTTCAATGCAAACGGTTATTCCCGGCTTGCCAATATCGGGGATGGGAATGAGTAACCGATCTGGCTCTGTCCGCATTCATATGACGGACGGGGGGATAACGCTGTCAGTTGGAGGAACGTCACTATCACTGACAAGCTCAGGTATGACATATAACGGCCCAGAGTTCACAAATAGCGGCAAGACCACGCTGAATGGCAGAACCACAGTTAATCAAGGTGGCTTGTCCGTTGAAGGTATTGAGTTCGGCAAGCATGTTCACGGCGGGGTTCAAACTGGTAACGGTACGACACGAGGACCGCAGTGATAGAACGCCCCAGTAATCAGAACGTTCAGAGGATTATCAAAATGTTGATTGAAGAGCTCTATATGAATAACGATGAAGTAGAGAAACAAATTTATGAGCTATACAAGCTACTTGAACCTCAATTTCTCGCTGTCTGTAACGGGAGTGCTGACGTTGCCCGGCGACTCTTTAATAGTAAGTTTGCTAACGTGTTTGAAGATTTCGAGGTTAGTAAAACTACGACTACAAAAGAGGCATGTGAGAATATAAAGACCACTTTCTTTGTTCGCCTCGGTTCCGCGTATGAGTCGATCATCACCGCAGTTCGGGCAGGTGAGTTTGATGTTAGCCATTGTTGATACCTTACTTGGTTGTGTGAGAGCTACCAAGATAGCATTTGCTAACCTCTTTGCCCTGGCATTCGCTGGGGCTTTTTTTTGAAGGGGATCGCATGATACGAAATTTCACAAATGGCGACATCGTCACGCACGGCACCCAATTTGCAACAAGCAAAGAGGCAACAAAGCAGGCCATTATCCGGCGCTTACGCTTATTCTTGGGTGAATACTTTCTGAATGTTACAGAAGGTACGCCGTGGTTCCAAAGTATATTGGGTAAAACCTCACTTGATATTGCGGCGGCAAGTGTTAAGGAACGTATTATCACCGCGCCAGGGGTGTTGGGGTTAACCAAATTCGAATTTAAAACTGATATGCAAAATCGGAAAATCACAATTTATGCATCATTGATTGATATCAACAATGAACAATTTGAATTCCTGTTCAATGAGGAAATTGTTTAATGGCTAAAATAACAAGAGAGGGAGCAAAAGGGCAGACGCTGAATGAATATTTAACTGTGATGCGTCAGCGTTATTTGGCTATTGACGACGGCTGGAATATCAACCCTGAATCTCCTGATGGACTTGCAATAGCAGCATGGTGCGAGGCATTGGCTAATCTCGATGAAGGAGTAATCGCCGCTTATCACTCAGCAGATCCCAATTCCGCAGTGGGGCAGCAACTAGATAGAATAGCAGCATTTGCAGGCATTAAGCGTAATAAAGCCACGTTTTCAACATCGACTGTAATTTTCAAAGGCGTTCCCGCTACACTGATTCCCTCCGAGACGCTTGTTCGTAATAAAATTACTAATACGTTGTGGGCTACAGATAACAATGTAACGATAGATGCGGGCGGAAGCGCTACTGTCAATGTGACGTGCACAACATCGGGATCGCAAACTGCCAATGTTGGCGCTTTAACCATTATTGCTACGCCCATCGGTGGTATAACGGCTGTTAACAACGAAACATCAGAATCGCCGGGCAGAGATATTGAGTCAGATAATGCTTTTCGAATCCGCCGTAACGAATCTGTAGCGCTACCCGGCTCCAATCAAGTTGATAATATGTATGCTGCGCTGGTTAATATAGACAGTGTAAAGCAAGCTCGTATTTATGAAAATGACAACGGTCAAGTTGATGAAAACGGAGTGAAAGAACACTCAATGGCAATATTTGTAGACGGTGGTTCGGTCAATGATATTATTAATGCCATTGCTGCAAAAAAGAATCCGGGATGCGGGTTAAATAGATATAACACATTTCCCAATAAAATTACTGAGGATACAAAAACCCCACTGGGAAACCCTGTGTCAGTGACATTTTTCAGGCCGGAACTTATTCCTATTCATGTTCGTGTCGAGATATCGAGTAATAATAAATTTGATGATGAAAATATAAAGCAGGCCATTGTTCATTACACAACTTATGGTTTTGATGAAACCAGCGGATTTTCGAAACTAGGTTTCAGGATCGGTGAGAGTGTCGGAGCTGGAAGAATATTCACACCGGTAAACTATATCATTGCTGATAATGGATTTGTAAACTCAATTACAGTCGGTAAATCTTGGGATGAAACCAGAGGGGTAGTGAATGTTAAATTCAACCAACTCGGTGTATTTGCCACTGAGAATATAGAGGTGGTATATGTATGACCACAAAAGTAAAGCGTTATCTAGAATTTATTGGCAATATAAAAACTCACCAAAGCTTATCGAATGGATAACTTCATTACCTGATATTGCTCAATCTTCTATTGAGGACCAAATAGATAAGATAAGCAATATTCTTGATATAGATAGAGCCGAGGGTGAGCAATTAGATATATGCGGAAGAATTGCGGGATTTGCAGAACGGCCACCCATCCGTACTGACTTTGTTTCTATTTTTGCATATAATGGTACTGGCGGAGCGCAGCCATATAACATTGCACCGTATAAATCTCCCGGCGAGCAAATTAAAATAGCACCGGTATCTGATTTTATGTACCGGATATTAATTAAATCGAAAATACAAAAGAATAACTCAATAGCAACAATAGACGATGTAAAGAATGCCGTTGATTATATTTTTAATGTTAATTCTGCAATTATTGACGGGCAGGATATGACAATGAAAACAATCTGGATAGATAAGCAGATCGCCGCGAACATTCGTGCATTGATTCAAATGTTTGATTTAATACCTAGGCCGCAGGGAGTGAAAGCCCATTTAGTCAGGGTTAATCACCACTCTTTTGCGTATAAAGGTACTTATGATGCACAGCCCTACGGCGTAGGCGCATACGTATAATCGGAGTAATAATAGATGGCTAGAAAAGACAGTTTTAATAAAATATGGGCCAGTAATCCGGCTCAATTTGAAAAACCCGGTGATGCATTAATTGAGCGCGGATGGTCTGGTGGAGCATCAGAAGATCCGCCCGAAGCAAAATGGGAAAATTGGTGGCACAATCGCTTAGATGAGGCCCTACTTGAAATCCAAAACAGTGGAGCACTCGCTTGGTTCCCTGACGTAAAATATACAAAAGGGGCGCTGGTAAATTATGGCGGGAAAAACTGGGTTGCATTGTCTGCGAACTCAAATATAAGCCCAAACGGTCCATTAGATAATGGGATTTGGCTAGAAGTAGAATATTCAAAATCTGATTTTCTTAAGAAATCCCAAAACGGTGCCGACATTCCTGACAAAAACGCGTTTGTGAAAAACCTCGGGTTGGTGGAGACGGTGAATTTGGCGAATGGTGCTTATCAAAAATCGGGTGGGGTTGTCAATGGGAATGTGGATGCAACAGGGTCCATTTACGGTAGAGGAGTATATGATACCGGTGTTCGCGTATATAGCGCTACAAATAAGCCGTCCCCGGGAGAATTAGGGGCGTATACCATAACAGAATCAAATAGTTTGATTGTACCTG
>NZ_JAJAFZ010000068.1:0-22237 GCF_025384895.1 Photorhabdus kayaii | reverse complement strand
TTTTTGCGCCAACAGTGAGTTTGGGCAACCATTGCTGATATGGCTCAGTTGGTAGAGCACACCCTTGGTAAGGGTGAGGTCCCCAGTTCGAATCTGGGTATCAGCACCATGATAACGAATAAAGAATAAAGAATTTGTCTGGCGGCAATAGCGCGGTGGTCCCACCTGACCCCATGCCGAACTCAGCAGTGAAACGCCGTAGCGCCGATGGTAGTGTGGGGTCTCCCCATGTGAGAGTAGGGAACTGCCAGACCTTATTTTGAGACAAAAAGGCCATCCAAAGGGGTGGCCTTTTTGCATTTAACAAAGAATTAACTTAGTTTTCCAACTGTTTTCCACGCCTATAGCTGATAAACTACTTATTAAATAGCTTTATTGAGTGTTGAGTGAATGCTTTCTCTTAAAGAGTTTAATACCTTTGGGTTATCAGCCTATGCTAAACGTTTAGATATAGCTGAATCTGCCGAGTCTTTATTAGCTTTATGGCAGAAAGCCAAAAGCGAAAAACAACCTGTATTACTGCTTGGTGGAGGAAGTAATGTCTTATTTACTGCGAATTTTGAAGGAACTGTGATTCTGAATAGAATTATGGGGATTCAACAGCGGGAGACAGATGAATCATGGCATTTACATGTAGGGGCGGGAGAAAATTGGCACGAATTAGTCTGTCATTCTCTTAAAAATCAAATCTATGGATTAGAGAATTTGGCTTTAATTCCTGGTTGCTCTGGTGCAGCACCAATTCAAAATATTGGTGCATATGGTATTGAATTTAGAGATGTGTGTGAATATGTAGATGTTCTTAATCTAGAAACTGGGGAGCAAACGCGTCTTAGTGTTGGTGAATGTCAGTTTAGATATCGGGATAGTGTTTTCAAGCATAAATATAAAGCAAATTATTCTATTATTTCTGTAGGATTATTGTTGAAGAAGAATTGGCAGCCAATATTGAACTACGGTGATTTAACTAGGCTGTCGAAAGATAATGTAACTCCTCAGCAGATTTTTGATTCAGTATGTGCAATGCGCACCAGTAAATTGCCTGATCCTGCAATAACAGGAAACGCGGGGAGTTTCTTCAAAAACCCAATTGTCAGTGTGGAAGTTGCGGCAAAAATTAAAGAAAATTACCCTGATAGTCCCCAATATCTTTACACGAATGGGATGTTTAAATTGGCGGCAGCTTGGCTCATTGAACGTTGTAATTTAAAAGGTTATCGCATTGGAGGTGCATCTGTGCATCTTAGACAAGCTCTAGTATTGATAAATCAGGAAAATGCTACAGGTAAGGATGTAGTCTTATTGGCTGCTTACATTCGCAGGCAAGTGATAAGTAAGTTTGGTGTATTACTTGAACCTGAGGTTCGTTTTATTGGTTCTAAAGGCGAAATTGATGCTGTGGAATGTATTTCATGAAAGATATAACCGTGCCATTACAGTTGATTAAGATTTTGTCTGACGGTGAAGTTCATTCTGGTCAACAGTTGGGACAATATTTAGGGATGAGTAGGGCTGGAATTAATAAACATATACAGACAATTCGTGAATGGGGAATTGAACTAGAAACAACTCCTGGCAAGGGTTATAGCCTTATGGCACCTATGCAGCTACTTGATGAGTCTACTATTTTGCAATACTTACCTCAGGATCGTATAACTGTTTTGCCAGTTATTGATTCGACTAATCAGTATTTGCTTGAACGTTTATCTGAATTGAAATCAGGGGATGCTTGTGTTGCAGAGTACCAGTATGCTGGCAGAGGGCGGCGTGGAAGGAAATGGGTTTCTCCCTTTGGTAAAAATCTTTATTTATCTATGTATTGGCACCTTGAGCAAGGACCTGCTGCTGCAATTGGATTAAGTTTGGTTGTTGGCATTGTTATTGCTGAAGTATTGCATCGATTTGGCGCTGATAGAATTAGGGTAAAATGGCCAAATGATTTATATCTTGATGATAAGAAATTAGCGGGAATCTTAGTTGAACTAATAGGAAATACTGGTGATGCTGCTCAGGTTGTAATAGGTGCGGGTATAAATATTTCGATGGACCATAAGGACGAAGAACCTATTAATCAGCAATGGATTAATTTGTTGCAGGCAGGAATTCAAGTTGATCGTAATAAATTGGCTGTAGAAATAATACTTGATCTAAGGAAAGCTCTAATTCAGTTTGAAAATGAAGGTTTGTCTTCATTTGTTTCTCGGTGGTTTGAGTTAGATAATTTTATGGATAGGCCGGTGAAATTAATTATTGGTAGTCAGGAAGTGTATGGTATAGCCAGGGGTATTAATCAGCAAGGTGCTTTGTTACTTGATCAGAATGGTGTCATAACCCCATATATCGGCGGGGAGATTTCTTTAAGAGGTCGTTGAAAATGACCGGAAGAGAAATGTCTTCCGGGTTCGGAGACTATCTTTACTTACGTAGCCTTACGCTTTCAATAGTGTGATTAATACCTTTTGTCATGATTAGGCTTGCGCGTTCTCGAGTTGGTAAAATATTTTGTCGCAAATTCAGTCCATTGATCTCTTGCCAGATATCAGATGCAGTATTTATGGCTTCTTCTTCTGATAGTTTGGAGTAACTGTGGAAATAAGAATCTGGATCGGAAAAGGCACCTTGGCGGAATTTTAAGAAACGACTGATATACCAACTTTTGAGTAATTTTTCTGGTGCATCGACGTAGATAGAAAAGTCGACAAAATCAGAGACAAATACATGGTGTGGATCATGGGGATAATCCATACCGCTTTGTAATACATTCAAACCCTCTAGAATTAAAATGTCTGGTTGTTTAATGAATTTTTGCTCATTTGGTACGATATCATAGGTAAGATGAGAGTATACTGGTGCGGATACTTGTTTAGAGCCCGATTTAATATCAGATACAAATTTCACTAAGCTATGCATATCATATGATTGTGGGAACCCTTTCTTTTTCATCAGTCCACGTTCATTCAGCACGCTGTTAGAATGTAGAAAACCATCTGTAGTAATTAATTCTACGCTTCTGTGTTCAGGCCAACGACTCAGCAGAGCTTGTAATAGACGTGCTGTAGTGCTTTTACCAACAGCAACACTGCCAGCAATTCCTATGATATAAGGGACTTTTTGTCCATCAGTACCTAGAAATTGTTCGAGCACTGCTTGACGACGTAAATTTGAACTAATATAAAAATTGAGCAAGCGAGATAAAGGAAGGTAAATCTCAACAACTTCTTCTAAAGAAATTTCTTCATTAATTCCTTTTAAATCAATTAATTCTTCTTTTGTTAATGTCAGTGGAACTGAATCACGTAAGGTTGCCCATTGTTCACGATTGAATTGCAAATATGGAGTAGCCAAAAAAAGTTCTTTTTTATTCATAAACCAACATCTGCCTGTTTGTGCAGGTTTGACAAGTTGCAATAAACAACCTGTACCCGACAAAAAATAAATCGCATGATATCGACTGATGAGCGGCAGGCGTAGGCTTTTTTATATTTTTAGCGGTTTTTTTTGTAAGAAATGCAGAATTGTAAAAAATTGAGTTGTTTTACTTCTTAATGTTAGTTTCAGCTGTTTGCTTATCACGATAGAAATTTAAATGATTCAAGGTGAAGTGTCCTATCAAGTTTTATCGAGCACTTGTAATCGGTTCCTTAGTTGGTAGGTAATTGGGTGTTTATTTTTTAAGCTAAAATTATTGAAAAAAACAGCTAATCGAATGGAGGTGAGTGTTTTATAACCGAATGATCAAGGAAAGCAATTTTTTTGTTGCATAGAGCGTTCACACTGCCTAGAATGCGCAGCACTTGATGCCGGCATAGCTCAGTTGGTAGAGCAACTGACTTGTAATCAGTAGGTCCCGAGTTCGATTCTTGGTGCCGGCACCATTAAAAATTTGGAAAGGTGGGGTTCCCGAGCGGCCAAAGGGAGCAGACTGTAAATCTGCCGTCACAGACTTCGAAGGTTCGAATCCTTCCCCCACCACCAAGAAATCAGATTTAATCTTGATATTCTTTTGGTACTTAACTGAAAGCAAAGTATATTGAGATCAACATACAGCTGATTAAAGTCAGGTAGCCGAGTTCAATGCGGGCATCGTATAATGGCTATTACCTCAGCCTTCCAAGCTGATGATGCGGGTTCGATTCCCGCTGCCCGCTCCAAGATGTGCTGATATAGCTCAGTTGGTAGAGCACACCCTTGGTAAGGGTGAGGTCGGCAGTTCGAATCTGCCTATCAGCACCACTTCCTTAATGTCCTTGTCTCCCGATTTTATTCCTGTAAGCGATATTCAACGAGCAATTGCTTGGTTGATGTGGTGGAACCACCGATTCCGTGTCTTAGAGGGACAATTTAATGTCTAAAGAAAAGTTTGAACGTACAAAACCGCACGTTAACGTTGGTACTATCGGCCACGTTGACCACGGTAAAACTACCCTGACTGCTGCTATCACTACTGTATTGGCTAAAACCTACGGTGGTAACGCTCGTGCATTCGATCAAATCGATAATGCACCAGAAGAAAAAGCACGTGGTATCACCATCTCTACTTCTCACGTAGAATACGATACCCCAGGCCGCCACTATGCGCACGTTGACTGCCCAGGCCACGCCGACTATGTGAAAAACATGATCACCGGTGCGGCTCAGATGGACGGCGCAGTCTTGGTAGTTGCCGCGACTGACGGTCCAATGCCACAGACGCGTGAGCACATTCTGTTAGGTCGTCAGGTAGGCGTTCCTTACATCATCGTGTTCCTGAACAAATGTGACATGGTAGACGACGAAGAGCTGCTGGAACTGGTTGAGATGGAAGTGCGTGAGTTGCTGTCTCAGTACGATTTCCCAGGCGATGACACGCCAGTTATCCGTGGTTCTGCTCTGAAAGCGCTGGAAGGTGATGCAGAGTGGGAAGCGAAGATCATTGAACTGGCCGATGCCCTGGACAGCTACATTCCAGAACCAGAGCGTGCAATCAACCAGCCATTCCTGCTGCCAATCGAAGACGTATTCTCTATTTCAGGCCGTGGTACCGTGGTAACTGGTCGTGTAGAGCGCGGTGTGGTTAAAGTGAGTGAAGAAGTTGAAATCGTGGGTATCAAAGAAACGACTAAAACTACTTGTACTGGCGTAGAAATGTTCCGCAAACTGCTGGACGAAGGCCGTGCAGGTGAGAACGTCGGTGTTCTGCTGCGCGGTACCAAGCGTGACGAAATCGAACGTGGTCAGGTACTGGCGAGACCCGGTTCAATCAAGCCACACACCACTTTCGAATCAGAAGTTTATATTCTGAGCAAAGACGAAGGTGGCCGTCATACGCCATTCTTCAAAGGCTACCGTCCACAGTTCTACTTCCGTACAACTGACGTGACCGGTACCATTGAACTGCCAGAAGGCGTGGAAATGGTGATGCCAGGTGATAACATTCAGATGAAAGTTACCCTGATTGCTCCAATCGCAATGGACCAGGGTCTGCGCTTCGCTATCCGTGAAGGTGGCCGTACAGTAGGTGCTGGTGTTGTTGCTAAAGTTATCGCTTAATAGCTAATAATTAAGTACCTAACTCTAGAATAAGTTTGCATTTTGTCTTGTTTTAGAACAGACGCCTGGTGTGCTACATTAGGTGTCTGTTAGTGAGTATTTTAATTGATATAATCCTTCCTTAAATTCTCTGTATGAACCACCCCGTTGGGTTGACTCTTCGTGTTTTAAATTTTTGATTTTGATCGTTTGTTCCTGGAAGCGTCATTTAGCTGTTTTATCAGGATATTCTTAGAGTATATATACATCATTCATCTATAGAATACGTTAGTGATAACTCATGATTTTTCCAAATAAGTATTTGTCTTCAGATTTAGATAAGTCATATTTTCTTTTACATACAGGTAGTAATATCTAGCCCATTCTTGTTCTGCCTCTGTCGGTATGTTCTAACAGAAAGAGGGGTTACCCCTGAAAAGATTACGGCATAGCATGTTCGTTTTCGTACAACTAAGTATGTGAATTCTATATCCCGTAATATCTTAAGCGGGTTGTTCTGTCTAGCTATCAGTTCTGGAACAAATTGCTGATGTAGGAGATAGTTTTAGATGGAATAAGTTTAAGAAAGTTCCTGATAGAGATAAAAGCCTTCCTAGCCAAAGTGTTATAGAAATGAGAGAACTACCTCTATTTGACAAGGCTAAAAGAATATTTGGAAGAAGCTGAATCAGAAAATTAAAATGCGAATGATTATTGAAATGAGACTCATTATTATTTAATATGCGCTATAATGTGTACCAGAGAGTGTTATTTATGTATGTCTGCCTATGTAATGCGGTGAGTGACAAAACAATACGTAATGCGGTGCGTCAACATCATATTCACTCTATTAAAGAACTAAAACGTATTGTGCCTGTAGGCCGTGATTGTGGCAAATGCATACGCCAAGCTAGAGAGCTAATTAATGAGGAGATTGCACAGCTACCCAAGATAGGTAACGTTGCTTGATAAAAAAGAAGTAAGTTTACTACTACTCTGCTGAATAGGTACTACACTTTAAGTACTGGAAGCGGAGGGGTAAACTATGAAAGGTGATAAAAAAATGATTGTTCATTTGAACAAACTTCTTGGAAATGAGCTTGTTGCAATTAATCAGTATTTTCTGCACGCCCGGATGTTCAAAAATTGGGGTCTTACTCGACTTAATGATAAGGAATATCATGAATCTATCGATGAAATGAAGCACGCCGATAGGTACATTGAACGTATCCTTTTTCTTGAAGGGATTCCTAATTTGCAGGATCTAGGGAAACTGAACATCGGAGAAGATATCGAAGAAATGCTCAAATCTGACTTGCAGCTCGAATTGCAAGGAGCTAAAGATTTGAAAGAAGCGATTGCTTATGCTGATTCGATTCATGACTATGTTAGCCGTGATTTAATGATCGATATTCTAGATGAAGAAGAAAAGCATATTGATTGGCTGGAAACTCAATTTGAATTAATTGAACGTATGGGGATTCAAAATTACACTCAAGCACAGATTCTTGAAGGAGAATAGTTATAGTTACGGAAAAATGCCCTATCTGCTAAGTTAGGGCATTTTGTTTCATGCCCCTTTAATTTTACTCCGGACAGATCTGCATCTTGCTTTGTTAATTGATTTGCGTATAATATGCGGTCTTACTTACGTGTAAGTCTGGTTTGTTAGCCAGTAAATGCGCAGTGTTTTTTTGCTGCCCATTTAAAATACCCCCGATATGGGGGTTATATATCGAACGATTACACTCTCCCATCAATCGAAATGGGATCGAGGAGTGATTATTTACGTTTATAAAATAGTTGGAGCTCTGGTCTCATGCAGAACCAAAGAATCCGTATTCGCCTGAAAGCATTTGATCATCGTTTGATCGATCAATCAACTGCGGAAATTGTCGAGACCGCTAAGCGTACTGGTGCGCAGGTTCGTGGTCCGATCCCGCTACCGACTCATAAAGAGCGTTTTACCGTTCTAATTTCTCCGCATGTTAATAAAGATGCGCGTGATCAGTACGAAATTCGCACTCATAAGCGTCTGGTTGACATCGTTGAGCCAACCGAGAAAACCGTTGATGCTCTGATGCGTCTGGATCTGGCTGCCGGTGTAGACGTGCAGATCAGCCTGGGTTAATCAGGTCATTGAACGATTAAGAGGTTGAAACAATGATTGGTTTAGTCGGTAAAAAAGTGGGTATGACTCGCATCTTCACTGAAGATGGCGTTTCGATCCCTGTAACTGTTATCGAAATTGAAGATAACCGTGTTACTCAGGTTAAAGATCTGGATAACGATGGTTATCGTGCAATTCAGGTTACTACTGGTAGCAAAAAAGCTAACCGTGTAAACAAACCTGAAGCAGGTCATTTCGCTAAAGCTGGCGTTGAAGCTGGCCGTATCCTGCGTGAATTCCGTCTGTCTGAAGGCGAAGAATATGCTGTAGGTCAAAGCATTAGCGTTGAGATTTTCGCTGACGTTAAGAAAGTCGACGTTACTGGTACATCTAAAGGTAAAGGTTTTGCTGGTACTGTTAAGCGCTGGAACTTCCGTACCCAAGATGCTAGCCACGGTAACTCTTTGTCTCATCGTGTTCCGGGTTCTATCGGTCAGAACCAAACTCCGGGCAAGGTATTTAAAGGCAAGAAAATGGCAGGCCAGCTGGGTAATGAACGCGTAACTGTTCAAAGCCTGGATGTAGTACGTGTTGACGCTGAGCGCAACCTGCTGCTGGTCAAAGGTGCTGTTCCAGGTTCAACTGGCGGCAACCTGATCGTAAAACCGGCTGTCAAGGCGTAACGTCAAGGAGATAGGAATGGAATTGGTAATGAAAGACGCGCAAGGCGCGCTGACTGTTTCCGAAACTACCTTCGGGCGTGATTTCAATGAAGCGCTTGTGCATCAAGTAGTTGTTGCTTACGCAGCTGGTGCACGTCAAGGTACTCGTGCTCAGAAAACCCGTGCTGAAGTTTCTGGTTCAGGTAAAAAACCATGGCGTCAGAAAGGCACTGGCCGTGCACGCTCTGGTTCTATTAAGAGCCCAATTTGGCGCTCTGGTGGCGTAACTTTCGCAGCTAAGCCACAGGACCACAGTCAAAAAGTTAATAAGAAAATGTACCGTGGTGCTTTAAAAAGCATCCTGTCTGAATTGGTACGTCAAGATCGTTTGATCGTTGTCGAGAAGTTTTCTGTAGAAGCTCCTAAGACTAAGCTTCTGGTTCAGAAACTGAAAGAGATGGCGCTGGAAGATGTGCTGATTATCACTAATGAAGTTGATGAGAATTTGTTCTTAGCAGCTCGCAACCTGTACAAGGTTGATGTTCGTGATGTAGCTGGTATTGATCCAGTGAGCTTGATCGCCTTCGATAAAGTGGTTATGACTGCTGATGCTGTGAAGCAAGTTGAGGAGATGCTGGCATGATCCGTGAAGAACGTCTGCTGAAAGTACTGCGCGCACCGCACGTATCTGAAAAAGCTTCTACAGCGATGGAGAAAAGCAACACCATCGTTCTCAAAGTTGCGAAAGACGCGACTAAAGCAGAAATCAAAGCTGCTGTGCAGAAACTGTTTGAAGTCGAAGTTGAAGGTGTTAACACTTTGCTGGTAAAAGGTAAAACTAAACGCCACGGTCAGCGTATTGGTCGTCGTAGCGACTGGAAAAAAGCTTACGTCACACTGAAGGAAGGCCAGAATATGGACTTCATCGGTGGTGCAGAGTAAGTCGGAGGAGTAAAGAACAATGGCAATTGTTAAATGTAAACCTACGTCTCCGGGCCGTCGCCACGTTGTTAAAGTGGTTAACCCTGAGCTGCATAAGGGTAAACCTTATGCTCCATTGCTGGAAAAAAGCAGCAAAACCGGTGGTCGTAACAACAATGGCCGTATTACCACTCGTCACATTGGTGGTGGCCACAAGCAGCACTATCGTTTGATTGACTTTAAACGTAATAAAGATGGTATCCCTGCTGTAGTTGAGCGCTTGGAATATGATCCAAATCGTTCAGCAAATATCGCCTTGGTTTTGTATAAAGATGGTGAACGTCGTTATATCCTTGCACCTAAAGGGCTGAAAGCTGGTGATCAGATTCAATCTGGTGTTGACGCAGCTATCAAAACTGGTAACGCATTGCCAATGCGCAATATCCCTGTTGGTTCTACCGTACATAACGTAGAAATGAAACCGGGTAAAGGTGGTCAGTTGGCTCGTTCCGCTGGTGCATACGTTCAGATCGTTGCCCGTGATGGTTCTTATGTAACTTTGCGTCTGCGCTCTGGTGAAATGCGTAAAGTTCTGTCTGACTGCCGCGCCACTTTAGGTGAGGTTGGTAATGCAGAACATATGCTACGTGTTCTGGGTAAAGCTGGTGCAAGTCGCTGGCGTGGTATTCGTCCTACCGTTCGTGGTACGGCGATGAACCCGGTAGATCACCCACATGGTGGTGGTGAAGGTCGTAACTTTGGTAAACATCCTGTAACTCCTTGGGGTGTTCAAACTAAAGGTAAGAAGACCCGTAGTAATAAACGTACTGATCAGTTCATCGTACGTCGCCGTACTAAAAAATAATTAGAGGATAAACCATGCCACGTTCTCTCAAGAAAGGTCCATTTATTGACCTGCACTTGCTGAAGAAGGTAGAGAAAGCGGTGGAAAGCGGAGACAAAAAGCCTATTAAGACTTGGTCCCGTCGTTCAACGATCTTTCCTAACATGATCGGTTTGACCATCGCTGTCCATAATGGTCGTCAGCATGTACCAGTTTTTGTTTCCGACGAAATGGTTGGTCATAAACTAGGTGAATTCGCGCCGACCCGTACTTATCGCGGCCATGCGGCCGATAAAAAGGCTAAAAAGCGCTAAGGTAGGAGGAAGAGATGGAAACTATCGCTAAACATCGCCACGCTCGTTCTTCTGCTCAGAAGGTTCGCCTTGTAGCTGACCTGATTCGCGGTAAGAAAGTGTCGCAAGCTCTGGAAACTCTGACCTATACCAATAAGAAAGCTGCTGGTTTAGTGAAGAAAGTACTTGAGTCTGCTATTGCTAATGCAGAACACAACGATGGTGCTGACATTGATGATCTGAAGGTCACGAAGATTTTCGTAGACGAAGGCCCGACCATGAAGCGTATTATGCCTCGTGCAAAAGGTCGTGCAGATCGCATCCTGAAGCGCAGCAGCCACATTACTGTGGTTGTGTCCGATCGCTGAGACTCTGGAGACTAGCAATGGGTCAGAAAGTACATCCTAATGGTATTCGCCTGGGTATTGTCAAACCTTGGAACTCTACTTGGTATGCGAATACTAAAGAATTCGCTGACAACCTAGACAGCGATTTTAAAGTTCGCCAGTACTTGAAGAAAGAACTGGCAAAAGCGTCTATTTCACGCATTGTTATTGAACGTCCTGCTAAAAGTATTCGTGTAACTATTCACACTGCTCGCCCAGGTATCGTAATCGGTAAGAAAGGTGAAGACGTAGAAAAACTGCGTAAAACTGTAGCGGAAATCGCTGGTGTTCCTGCGCAAATTAATATCTCTGAAGTGCGTAAGCCTGAACTGGACGCGAAACTGGTTGCTGACAGTATTACTTCACAGCTGGAACGTCGTGTTATGTTCCGTCGTGCTATGAAGCGTGCAGTCCAGAATGCGATGCGTCTAGGCGCTAAAGGCATTAAAGTGGAAGTCAGTGGCCGTTTAGGCGGTGCTGAAATCGCGCGTACTGAATGGTATCGTGAAGGTCGTGTACCGTTGCACACACTGCGTGCAGATATCGACTACAACACTTCAGAAGCGCACACCACTTATGGTGTACTCGGCGTTAAGGTATGGATCTTCAAAGGTGAGATCTTGGGTGGTATGGCTGCTGTTGAACAGGCGGAAAAACCGGCTGCACAACCTAAAAAGCAGCAGCGTAAAGGCCGCAAGTAAGGAGAGTCGCTGATGTTACAACCAAAGCGTACGAAATTCCGTAAAATGCACAAAGGCCGTAACCGTGGCCTGGCAGCAGGTGCGGATGTTAGCTTCGGCACTTTCGGTCTGAAAGCTGTGGGCCGTGGCCGTCTGACGGCACGTCAGATTGAAGCGGCGCGTCGTGCTATGACCCGTGCAATTAAACGTCAAGGTAAAATCTGGATACGTGTATTTCCAGACAAACCTATCACTGAAAAGCCACTCGAAGTGCGTATGGGTAAAGGTAAAGGTAACGTAGAATATTGGGTTGCCTTGATCCAGCCTGGTAAAGTCCTTTATGAAATGGACGGTGTGCCTGAAGAGCTGGCTCGTGAAGCATTCAAGCTGGCAGCAGCGAAACTGCCTATCAAGACCACCTTTGTAACTAAGACGGTGATGTAATGAAAGCACAAGAGCTGCGCGAAAAAAGCGTTGAAGAGCTGAACACTGAGCTGCTGAATTTGCTGCGTGAACAATTTAACCTGCGCATGCAGGCTGCAAGTGGCCAGCTACAACAGTCTCATCTGTTGAAACAAGTGCGTCGTAATATCGCACGCGTTAAGACTTTACTGACTGAGAAGGCGGGTGCGTAATGACCGATAAAATCCGTACTTTGCAAGGTCGTGTTGTAAGTGACAAAATGGAGAAATCTATTGTTGTTGCTATTGAGCGTAAGGTGAAACACCCTCTGTATGGTAAATTCATCAAACGTACGACTAAACTGCATGTACATGACGAGAACAATGAATGTGGCATTGGTGATGTGGTGGAAATCCGCGAAACCCGTCCACTGTCCAAAACTAAATCTTGGACTTTAGTTCGCGTTGTAGAGAAAGCGATTCTGTAAGCTGGCTCGAATAGAGTAAACGGCTCAGGCTATGGGCCGTTTATTTTTTCTATCTATATCTGAGATGTGGTGTTATAATGCCGCGCCCTCGTGATATGGGGTATCTGAACGGCCTCTTCATATTAAATTATAGTAGTGAAGTGGGCTCAGTAGTAGTTGACATTTAGCGGAGCACTAAAATGATCCAAGAACAGACTATGCTGAACGTGGCCGACAACTCCGGTGCACGTCGCGTAATGTGTATCAAGGTTCTGGGTGGCTCGCACCGTCGCTATGCACACGTCGGCGACATCATAAAAGTCACCATCAAGGAAGCAATTCCTCGTGGTAAAGTGAAAAAAGGTGATGTCCTGAAAGCGGTAGTGGTGCGCACCAAGAAGGGTGTTCGTCGCCCTGACGGTTCTGTCATTCGCTTCGATGGCAATGCTTGCGTGTTGTTAAACAACACAAGTGAGCAAGTTATCGGTACGCGTATTTTTGGGCCGGTAACTCGTGAACTTCGTAATGAAAAGTTCATGAAAATTATCTCCCTGGCACCAGAAGTACTCTAAGGAGCGGACAATGGCAGCGAAAATCCGTCGTGATGACGAAGTTATCGTGTTGACTGGAAAAGATAAAGGTAAGCGCGGTAAAGTAAAACAGGTTCTTTCTACTGGGAAAGTCATTGTTGAAGGTATCAACTTGGTTAAAAAGCATCAGAAGCCTGTTCCGGCTCTGAACCAGCCAGGTGGCATCGTTGAAAAAGAAGCTGCAATCCAGGTTTCAAACGTTGCGATCTTCAATGCGGCAACCGGTAAGGCTGACCGTGTAGGTTTTAGATTTGAAGACGGAAAAAAAGTTCGTTTCTTTAAATCTAACAGCGAAACTATCAAGTAATTTGGAGTAATACGATGGCGAAACTGCATGATTACTACAAAGACGAGGTAGTCCAAAAACTGATGACTCAGTTTGGCTACAATTCTGTCATGCAAGTCCCTCGGGTCGAGAAGATCACCCTGAACATGGGTGTTGGTGAAGCAATTGCTGATAAGAAACTGCTGGATAATGCAGCAGCGGATCTGGCAGCAATCTCTGGTCAAAAACCATTGATCACCAAAGCGCGCAAATCAGTTGCAGGCTTCAAAATCCGTCAGGGCTATCCAATCGGCTGTAAAGTGACCCTGCGTGGTGAACGTATGTGGGAGTTTCTTGAGCGCCTGATTTCTATTGCTGTACCTCGTATTCGTGACTTCCGTGGTTTGTCTGCTAAGTCATTTGATGGTCGTGGCAATTACAGCATGGGTGTACGTGAGCAAATCATCTTCCCTGAAATCGATTACGATAAAGTGGATCGTGTTCGTGGTCTGGATATTACTATCACCACAACTGCGAAATCTGATGATGAAGGCCGCGCACTGTTGGCTGCTTTTAACTTCCCGTTCCGCAAGTAAGGCAGGGTATTCATGGCTAAGCAATCAATGAAAGCACGTGATGTAAAGCGTGCGAAATTAGCTGAAAAATTCTTCACTAAACGTGTGGAATTGAAAGCTGTCATTTCTGATGTGAATGCATCTGATGAAGAGCGTTGGGATGCTGTTCTTAAGCTGCAAACGCTGCCACGTGATTCCAGCCCTTCTCGTCAGCGTAACCGCTGCCGCCAAACTGGTCGTCCGCATGCGTTTTTGCGGAAGTTTGGGTTGAGCCGTATTAAAGTCCGTGAAGCCGCCATGCGCGGTGAAATTCCGGGCCTTAAAAAGGCTAGCTGGTAATTGTCACCAATTGAATCACGGGAGTAAAGACAGATGAGCATGCAAGATCCCATCGCGGATATGCTGACCCGTATCCGTAACGGTCAGGCCGCGAATAAAGTTGCGGTCACCATGCCTTCCTCCAAGCTGAAAGTGGCAATTGCCAACGTGCTGAAGGAAGAAGGTTATATTGAAGATTATAAAATTGAAGGCGACACCAAGCCAGAGCTGGAATTAGTACTGAAATACTTCCAGGGCAAGGCTGTTGTAGAAAGTATTCAGCGTGTAAGCCGACCAAGTCTGCGCATCTATAAGAAAAAAGATGAGCTGCCACAAGTTATGGCTGGTTTGGGTATCGCTGTTGTTTCTACCTCTAAAGGTGTAATGACTGATCGTGCAGCTCGCCAAGCTGGTCTTGGTGGCGAGATTCTCTGCTACGTAGCTTAATTCGGGAGGAAAGAATGTCTCGTGTTGCAAAAGCACCCGTCGTTATTCCTACCGACGTAGAGGTAAAACTCGACGGTCAGGTTATTTCGATTAAGGGTAAAAACGGCGAGTTGAGTCGTACAATCCACAGCGCAGTTGAAGTTAAGCATGCAGATAATCAACTGACCTTCGCTCCACGCGATGGTTATGTTGATGGTTGGGCACAGGCGGGTACAACTCGTTCTTTGCTGAATGCTATGGTTATCGGTGTTACCGAAGGCTTCACTAAGAAGCTTCAACTGGTAGGTGTTGGTTATCGTGCAGCAGTCAAAGGCAATGTTATCAACATGTCTCTGGGCTTCTCACATCCAGTTGACCACGAACTGCCAGCAGGCATTACTGCAGAATGTCCGTCACAAACTGAAATCGTACTAAAGGGTGCTGATAAACAGGTAATCGGTCAGGTTGCGGCAGAACTGCGTGCCTATCGTCGTCCTGAGCCTTATAAAGGTAAAGGTGTTCGTTACGCCGACGAAGTCGTGCGTATCAAAGAGGCTAAGAAGAAGTAAGGTAACACTATGGATAAGAAAGCAGCTCGTATCCGTCGTGCGACCCGCGCACGCCGCAAGCTCCAGGAACTGGGTGCAACTCGCCTGGTGGTACATCGTACCCCTCGCCATATTTATGCGCAGGTTATCGCACCAAACGGTTCTGAAACTTTGGTGGCAGCTTCTACTACAGAAAAAGCTATCAATGAACAACTGAAATACACTGGAAATAAAGAAGCAGCCGCAGCAGTTGGCAAAGCAATTGCTGAACGTGCATTGGAAAAAGGTATTAAAGATGTATCCTTTGACCGCTCTGGTTTCCAATATCATGGTCGAGTCCAGGCACTGGCAGATGCTGCCCGTGAAGCTGGCCTTCAGTTCTAAGGTAGAGGTGTAAGATGGCTCACATCGAAAAACAAGCTGGCGAACTGCAGGAAAAGCTGATTGCGGTAAATCGCGTATCTAAAACCGTAAAAGGTGGCCGGATTTTCAGCTTTACCGCACTGACTGTTGTAGGTGATGGTAATGGTCGCGTTGGTTTTGGCTACGGCAAAGCACGCGAAGTTCCGGCAGCAATCCAGAAAGCGATGGAAAAAGCCCGTCGCAATATGAAAACCGTCGCATTGAACAGCGGCACTTTATATCACCCAGTAAAAGGTGCACACACTGGTTCCCGTGTGTTCATGCAGCCTGCTCACGAAGGTACTGGTATCATCGCAGGCGGTGCTATGCGTGCTGTTTTGGAGGTGGCTGGTGTTCGTAACGTACTGGCTAAAACCTATGGTTCCACCAACCCTATTAATGTGGTTCGTGCAACTCTGGATGCTTTAGACAGCATGAAGTCTCCAGAAATGGTCGCAGCTAAGCGTGGTAAATCCGTCGAAGAAATTCTGGGGTAATGGCCATGGCTAAGACTATTAAAGTAACACAGATTCGCAGTTCAATTGGCCGTCTGCCTAAACATAAGGCAACTTTGGTTGGTTTAGGTCTGCGCCGTATCGGTCATACAGTAGAGCGTGAAGATACTCCTGCTATACGTGGTATGATCAACTTGGTTTCCTATATGGTTAAAGTTGAGGAGTAACAGATGCGCTTAAATACTCTGTCTCCGGCTGATGGTTCCAAGCATGCGCCTAAACGTGTAGGTCGTGGTATTGGTTCTGGCCTGGGTAAAACCGGTGGCCGTGGTCACAAGGGTCAGAAGTCTCGTTCTGGTGGTGGCGTACGTCGCGGTTTTGAAGGTGGTCAGATGCCTTTGTACCGCCGTTTGCCAAAATTTGGCTTTACTTCACGTAAGGCGATGGTTACAGCAGAAGTTCGTTTGTCTGATTTTGCTGCCGTTGAAGGCGATATCATCGATCTGAACGCATTGAAAGCAGCTAACATTGTTGGCACTCAAATTGAATTTGCGAAAGTTATTCTTTCTGGCGAAATCAATCATGCAGTAACTGTGCGTGGCCTTCGTGTTACTAAGGGCGCTCGTGCTGCAATTGAAGCTGCTGGCGGTAAAATTGAGGAATAAGTAACAGATGGCTAAACAACCAGGATTAGATTTCCAAAGTGCTAAAGGTGGACTAGGCGAGCTGAAACGTAGGCTGTTGTTTGTTATTGGCGCGTTAATTGTTTTCCGCATTGGTTCTTTTATTCCTATCCCTGGTATTGATGCCACTGTGCTTGCCAAATTGCTCGAACAGCAAAGGGGCACCATCATTGAAATGTTTAACATGTTCTCTGGTGGTGCTTTAAGTCGTGCTTCTATCTTTGCACTGGGGATAATGCCGTATATTTCTGCGTCTATTATTATTCAGTTGTTGACGGTGGTTCATCCAACGTTGGCAGAGATTAAGAAGGAAGGAGAAGCTGGTCGTCGTAAGATTAGCCAGTATACTCGCTATGGTACTTTAGTGCTGGCTATATTCCAGTCAATCGGTATTGCTACTGGTTTGCCGAATATGCCAGGAATGCAAGGGCTGGTGATCAATCCAGGGTTTGCTTTCTACTTCACGGCTGTTGTGAGCCTAGTTACTGGGACTATGTTCCTAATGTGGTTGGGTGAGCAGATTACTGAGCGTGGTATTGGAAACGGTATCTCCATCATAATCTTTGCTGGTATTGTTGCGGGTTTGCCGCCGGCCATTGGCCATACCATTGAGCAAGCTCGGCAAGGCGATCTGCACTTCCTCCTGTTGCTGTTGGTTGCAGTGTTAGTGTTTGCAGTAACTTTCTTCGTTGTTTTCATGGAGCGTGGCCAACGACGTATCGTTGTTAACTATGCAAAACGTCAACAGGGTCGCCGAGTTTATGCTGCACAGAGCACACATTTACCGTTGAAAGTGAATATGGCTGGGGTTATCCCTGCAATTTTTGCTTCCAGCATTATTCTGTTCCCTGGTACCATAGCTTCCTGGTTTGGGGGAGGAACCGGTTGGAACTGGCTGACTACTATTTCAATGTACTTGCAGCCTGGGCAACCGCTTTATGTGTTACTCTACGCGTCTGCAATCATCTTCTTCTGTTTTTTCTATACTGCGTTGGTTTTCAACCCGAGAGAAACAGCAGATAACCTGAAGAAGTCCGGTGCATTTGTACCAGGAATTCGTCCGGGAGAGCAAACAGCCAAGTACATTGATAAGGTAATGACACGCCTAACTTTAGTTGGTGCGATGTATATTACTTTTATCTGCTTAATCCCGGAGTTCATGCGTGATGCGATGAAGGTGCCATTTTATTTTGGCGGTACTTCGCTACTTATTGTAGTTGTAGTCATCATGGACTTTATGGCTCAAGTGCAAACTCTGATGATGTCAAGTCAGTATGAGTCTGCATTGAAGAAGGCAAATCTTAAAGGTTATAACCGTTAATTGGTTTGCTTGAGAAGTTACGGAGAGTAAAAATGAAAGTTCGTGCTTCCGTCAAGAAATTATGTCGTAACTGTAAAATCGTTAAGCGTAACGGTATCGTTCGCGTGATTTGTAGTGCAGAGCCTAAGCATAAACAACGCCAAGGCTAATAAAATAGCATATTTTTCTTGCAAAGTCGGTTTGAGCTGGCTAAATTAGCCAGCCAATCTTTTTTATATCACAGCAACACTATTTGAGTATCCTGAAAACGGGCTTTTCAGAATGGTGTTGCGGTAAATAAATAATTTAGGAGTGCATAGTGGCCCGTATAGCAGGCATTAACATTCCTGATCAGAAGCATACCGTAATCGCTTTAACATCGATCTACGGAATTGGTAAAACTCGCTCCCAAGCCATTTGTGCTGCGGCGGGTATTGCTGAACATGTTAAGATCAGCGAGCTGTCTGAAGAGCAAATTGATAAGCTGCGTGACGAAGTTGCCAAATACGTTGTAGAAGGCGATTTGCGTCGTGAAGTAACCCTGAGCATCAAACGTCTGATGGATCTTGGTACTTATCGTGGTTTACGTCACCGTCGTGGTCTACCTGTTCGTGGCCAGCGTACTAAGACCAACGCACGTACCCGTAAGGGTCCACGTAAGCCGATCAAGAAATAATCGGGGTATTGTATAATGGCAAAAGCACCTATTCGTGCACGTAAGCGTGTAAGAAAGCAAGTCTCTGACGGTGTGGCTCATATCCATGCTTCTTTCAACAACACCATCGTGACCATTACTGACCGCCAGGGTAATGCCTTGGGTTGGGCAACTGCTGGTGGTTCCGGTTTCCGTGGTTCTCGTAAATCTACTCCGTTTGCAGCTCAGGTTGCAGCAGAGCGCTGTGCTGAAGCAGTGAAAGAATACGGAATTAAGAACCTGGAAGTTATGGTTAAAGGACCTGGTCCTGGCCGCGAGTCAACTATTCGAGCGTTAAATGCGGCAGGTTTCCGCATTACTAACATTACTGATGTGACTCCGATCCCTCATAACGGTTGTCGTCCACCTAAAAAACGTCGCGTTTAATAGCGTTTACTTTTTTAGGTTCGATTGGAGAAAGAAAATGGCAAGATATTTGGGTCCTAAGCTCAAGCTGAGCCGTCGCGAGGGTACAGATCTATTCCTGAAGTCTGGCGTTCGCGCGATTGACACCAAGTGTAAATTAGAACAAGCACCTGGGCAGCATGGCGCACGTAAACCGCGTCTGTCTGACTACGGTGTGCAGTTACGTGAGAAACAAAAAGTTCGTCGTATTTACGGTGTTCTAGAACGTCAATTCCGTAACTATTATAAAGAAGCAACTCGTCTGAAAGGCAACACAGGTGAAAACCTGCTGAGTTTGCTGGAAGGTCGTCTGGACAACGTTGTTTACCGTATGGGTTTCGGGGCGACTCGTGCTGAATCACGCCAAATGGTAAGCCATAAGGCTATCATGGTAAATGGCCGCGTTGTTAACATCGCTTCTTATCAGGTATCCCCGAATGACGTAGTCAGCGTTCGCGAAAAATCGAAAAAGCAGTCTCGTATCAAGGCGGCTTTAGAGCTGGCTGAGCAGCGTGAGAAACCAACTTGGTTGGAGGTTGATGCTGTGAAGATGGAAGGTGTGTTCAAACGTATTCCAGAACGTGCCGATCTGTCTGCTGACATCAACGAACACCTGATCGTCGAGCTTTACTCTAAGTAAAGCTTAGCACCAAAGAGAGGACACAATGCAGGGTTCTGTGACAGAGTTTCTAAAACCGCGCCTGGTTGATATCGAGCAAGTCAGTTCGACGCACGCCAAGGTGACCCTTGAGCCATTAGAGCGTGGCTTTGGCCATACTCTTGGTAACGCACTGCGCCGTATTCTGCTTTCGTCTATGCCGGGTTGTGCGGTGACTGAGGTTGAGATTGATGGTGTACTGCATGAGTACAGCACCAAAGAAGGTGTACAGGAAGATATCCTGGAGATTCTCCTCAACCTGAAAGGGCTGGCGGTAAGAGTTCAGGGAAAAGATGAAGTTATTCTTACCTTGAATAAGTCTGGCATTGGCCCTGTGACTGCAGCCGACATTATCCACGATGGAGATGTCGAAATCGTCAAGCCGCAACATGTAATTTGCCACCTGACTGACGAAACTGCTTCTATAAGCATGCGCATTAAAGTTCAGCGTGGTCGAGGTTATGTGCCGGCTTCTGCCCGGATTCATTCGGAAGAAGATGAGCGCCCTATTGGTCGTTTGTTAGTAGACGCTTGTTATAGCCCAGTAGAGCGTATTGCCTACAATGTTGAAGCAGCGCGTGTAGAACAACGTACCGATTTGGACAAGTTGGTTATCGAGATGGAAACTAACGGTACAATCGATCCTGAAGAGGCGATTCGCCGTGCAGCTACTATTTTGGCTGAACAGCTGGAAGCTTTTGTTGATTTACGTGATGTACGTCAGCCAGAAGTAAAAGAGGAGAAGCCAGAGTTTGATCCGATCCTGCTGCGCCCTGTTGACGATCTGGAATTGACTGTCCGCTCTGCTAACTGTCTTAAGGCAGAAGCTATCCACTACATCGGTGATTTGGTACAGCGTACCGAGGTTGAGTTGCTTAAGACACCTAACCTGGGTAAAAAATCTCTTACAGAGATCAAAGACGTACTGGCTTCACGTGGCTTATCTCTGGGCATGCGCTTAGAAAACTGGCCACCAGCAAGTATTGCTGATGAATAACTAGATCACAGGTTAAGGTTTTACTGAGAAGGATAAGGTCATGCGCCATCGTAAGAGTGGTCGTCAATTGAACCGCAACAGCAGCCATCGCCAAGCTATGTTCCGCAATATGGCAGGTTCTTTGGTCCGTCATGAAATCATCAAGACGACTCTGCCTAAAGCGAAAGAACTGCGTCGTGTCGTTGAGCCGCTGATTACTCTTGCCAAGATCGACAGCGTAGCTAATCGTCGTCTGGCATTCGCCCGTACTCGTGATAACGAAATCGTGGCAAAACTGTTTAATGAGCTGGGCCCGCGTTTTGCGAGCCGCGCAGGTGGTTACACTCGTATTCTTAAGTGTGGCTTCCGTGCTGGTGACAATGCTCCGATGGCATACATCGAGCTTGTTGACCGTGCTACTGAAGCTCAAACAGAAGTTGCGACTACGGAGTAATCTGTAGGGGCATATAAAAGAACCGGGTTTATCCCGGTTTTTTTACGCTTGCATATATGAATCTCTAACTTATTTTTTTCATCCTGCTATGCTGATATCTTGAACAATGTTATCTATTGTAGGAGATATAAAGATGTATCGTATTGGTCAACTGGCTAAATTAGCGAATGTAACTCCTGATACTGTGCGCTTCTATGAAAAACAAGGAATGATGGAACATCAGAACCGTACTGAAGGAGGGTATAGACTTTATACAGAGCAAGATTTACAGCGCCTTCGGTTTATACGCTATGCTAAGCAATTGGGGTTTACATTGGAAGCTATTACAGAATTATTGTCTATTCGTGTAGATCCAGCCCATCATACTTGTGAAGAGTCAAAGCAAATTGTAGATTCTAGGTTAATGGAAGTGGAGGAAAAACTTCTTGAAATGCGAAAAATGCGTGATTCACTTAAGATGTTAAGTGATGCTTGCTGTGGTAGTTCTCATATAAGTATTTATTGTTCTATTCTTGAAACTTTAGAACAAGGTGCTTTAAATAAGAAATAAGTAATTTTTCTTTATTATTGAAAATTCAGAGAGTACAATCGCTACGTTTGTAGATAAATTAATATGATAGAGGTATATGATGATTATATATCACCATAAGAAAGGTGTAATAAAGGATAATGCTCTAGAAGCTCTATTACGTGATCCACTATTTAAACAACGAGTTGAAAAAAATAAAAAAGGAAAAGGAAGTTACCAGAGGAAAGAAAAACATAGCAAAGCAAGTCGCTGGGAGACCAGTGGTAAGGGGTCATTAGATTCTTTACTACTGGTCTTTTAGTTTAATAGGTCTATTTCCTACTTTTCAGTAAGCTACGAATTTCTAATAATAATTTTGTTTCGGTAATTGGGAGTATCTGATATAACTTCAATTTCCTTTTACTAAATGATCTGTGTATTAGTTTCATTGTGTAGAAAAATAGTGAATGATGGTACGGTGTTCTTTTAAAATCATATCGATGCTGACGTCAGCAGCTAAATTGTCAAAATTACCTTTCATAGTAAATTCATAAACTGATTTAAAAGCTTCATGACACTCTTGTGACTGCTCCCCGCCGTAAAAAGCGGCGAGGCTTCCCACTTCTCAGGCCGCCACCGTCTTTATGACGGATTGAAGCTGGCCTCCATGGGCAGAAACGACGAGTCCCGCCGCCTGTAATGCTGTTA
>NZ_JAJAFZ010000067.1:0-22249 GCF_025384895.1 Photorhabdus kayaii | reverse complement strand
AGGCAATTGTAAATATTATTAAAAACTGCCAATGATCAGGGAATGGGCTATAGAATTGAGGTGTTGTATTAACAGTGATTGGCGTGAATTGCAAGAGGGATTGTTTTTACAATAATTCAATATATTGATTATAAAATAACATTATTTAATTTCAGGAGAAAGTACATGAGTTATAAGAATGATTTTAAGGCTTTTTCTATTGGTGATAATGCGCATGTGGTAAATCAAGAAAAATATGAAGAAAACCAAAGTTTGAAGACTGGATTTACACCAGATAATGTTCCTACTCACTTATTAAATAAGGTATTACGTCAAGCATCAACCATATCATCTATCGTGGCTGATTTTATCGCGACACGATCTGGCAATGATGTTCTGGATGATGGAAATATAGCCAAACTCACCACTCAATTAAATAAAGCACTAGAGCAAAAAATTACCTCATCCACCGTTCGGTTATTTCACTTGTAATTTTTACCCTTTTTTAACGACCAACTATAATTCATTGATTTTTAATGAAATTTAACCTGTCTCATAAAAAAGGGTTTTTTTGCTTTTGATAAATATATTCTTTGATAGTCAGTGAGTTGGAGTTAATATATAACAGTGCACTGCCGTACAGGCAGCTTAGAAATAGACCCTGATGCAATGATTGTTGGTGAAATTGTGCACTGCCGTACAGGCAGCTTAGAAATTGTTCATAACGCCAAGACAAACCAAATCGAGGTGCACTGCCGTACAGGCAGCTTAGAAATAGAAAGTCTAATGGAGATGAAGCCTTTGTTGATGTTCCGGCAAGTGTTGCAGTTAATGTATTGTTGTTAAATACAATGCTGCAAACAAAAACAAATAATGCAGAGCTAGCGAGAAAAATAGGAACGTTTCCGCAAGATGTTCAACGTATAGTCTCATTGCGTCACAACACGAAGATTGACACGGTAGAAAGCGCGTTAAATGTTCTTGGTAAAAGATTGAATCTCGCTATTAGTTAACAACTTATTACACACGTTCAAAGGCTGCGCATTGCGTGGCCTTTTTTATTGATAGATAAAATTTTCTTTTCCATCGGTTCTACGAATAGAGAGAATAGTTTTCAGATGTTAAATATAAATGGTTTGGGCATGTTTTCAATTCTAAAATATTTAATTACTTATTGCCGCTAATTATATAAAAATAGTCAATCTCCTAATAAATAGGAATGCTGTATTACTCTTCTTTCTGAACTAGACTTTGATTTTAATGAATTACCGGCGGATTATTTTTACAGTAATTAAATATGTTGATTATAAAAAATATTATTTTTCTTAAGGAGTAAGGATATGAGTCAAAAAAATGATTTTAAAGCTTTTTCTATTGGTAATAATGCTAATGTAATTAGCCAAGAAGGATATGAAGCAAATCAGAATTTGCAGACTGGGTTTCCACAAGATGGTATTACCACTGATATGCTAAATAAGGCATTACGTCAGTCGTCCACGATATCCTCTGTAGTCGCTAATTTTATCGCCACACAATCTGGCAATGATGTTCTGGATGATGGGAATATAGATAAACTCAACGCTCAATTAAATAGAGCACTGGAACAAAAAACAAAAGTTTCTGATGCTTCATTAACACAGAAAGGTATTGTTCAACTTACAAATGTGGTTGGCAATAGCAATACATTGGCTGTTACACAAAAACTTGCTCAGGAAATAATAAATTCATTACGTGAAGAAATTAATATCCCTGTGGGTTCCCCCATTCCGTGGCCGTTACCCTATCCACCTATCAACTATCTCGTTTGTAACGGTGCATTTTTCAATAAATTGCAGTACCCAAAGTTAGCAGAAGCTTATCCTGACGGCAGATTGCCCGACCTAAGGGGAGAATTTATCCGTGGCTGGGACAGTGGTCGAAATGTGGACCCATCTCGTTCAATATTGTCATGGCAAGAAGGGGCTTATTTGTTACAGAATGTTGATCGGGCTAATAATTTTATGATTACCCTCTCACGCAATGAGTTTGCAAAATTGCAGTGGGATATTCCCCAAAATAAAAATACTTCGGTAAAAGCTGTATATTATAAAGCTCAGGCAGACTGGATTGCGAATTCCGCATTTATAGGGGTATCGAGGCCCCGTAATATAGCATTTAACTACATAGTGAGAGCAGCAGCATGCAGCATAATGACAGAACAAAAATACGCTTTAGAACATGAAACCGCCGTATTGGGTGAAGACGGATTAGCAATTCAAGCCGGCTGGATAAAAGTTTATCACACGGATCAAATAACAAGAGAATTTACTCACGCTGATATTGAACATGTCATGCTCGGTGTCAGTTTGTCAGCGAATTCTTATTTAGATGCACCAGACTTTCCCGATTCTGATGATGTGGCTGTTTGTCGCAGTGAAGACGGTAAGTGTTGGGAAATCGTCCCTGATTATCGGGGGAAAATAGCTTACGACACGTTAACACGAACTCAACAGAAAATCACTGAACTGGGTGAATTACCTGAAACTCTAACCTTCAAGCAACCGACCACTGATTTTGATAAATGGGATGGCACAAAATGGGTCACTGATAATGTAGCTCTAAAAGCAAATCAGATTGAACAAGCGGAGCAGCAGCGTGTAATTCTGTTGCGACACGCGAATGAATTCATTACATTACTGCAAGATGCTGTTGATTTAGATATCGCTACCGAAGTAGAAAAATCCGCTTTACTGACATGGAAAAAATATAGGGTAATGCTCAATAGAGTAAATATTTCGCTGTCTCCCGATATTGAATGGCCGGAACAGCCGAGGTAAAGAGTATAATGAAAGGATATAGTGATTTCCATCACGAAAAAAAGCCACCTTGCGGTGGCCTTTTCTTTTTCCTAACTCACTGTTTTACAGTAAGTTTCTATATGGTGCCCAGGGCGGGACTTGAACCCGCACAGCCTTAAGGCCGAGGGATTTTAAATCAGGTGTTATAATGATATTTATCAGATAGTTACTTTCTATTTTCACTATAAAAAGAAGTTTTGTCGATTAACAAAATCAATTAATTAAAAACCGTAAATAATTAATATAGTGAAGATAAAAGGGCTCGAAATAGAAAGGATTATAAGTCCCTTGGCATTAAATTATCACATATAACAGCTATTTTTCTTGACCACCAACAACAGGAACTATTTTCACTTTTCTGTCATATCTAGCAGTTTGAGTAATATTTTTATGCCCTGAAATTTTTTGTTTTTCTGTTAGCGGGCCATCCAAATCAGATATCCCCTTCGCTTTCAGATCATGAAATGTAAAATTGAAATCTAATTCCGGAAATTTTTTGACAGCTTCTTCATGTGCTTTGCTCCATCTACTATTAAATCCATCCCTGGTATATCTGGAACCTTTACGTTGGTGAACTACATATATACTACTAATCCCGTCCGCTAGCGGTAACGATTTACTCATTTCAATAACGTTATTTAGTCGCTCTGTCCACCCTTTAATTTGTGCAACGGCTGTTTTCCCCTGCTTAATAAATATTCCTGCATCGCTTATTTGTGCATATGTCATAGCCAAAACATCTGCCTGCCTGGCACAGCAGAGATAAGCAAGTTCCATTGCTACTTTAACGACTGGAGGGGAAACAGAATAGAGGGCATTGTATTCATCATCGGTAATATACCGATCTCGCACTTTTTCTTTAAATTGCCGCACACCCCTGCATGGGTTTCCTTTAACAAACCCACGCTCATAAGCCCATCTATAAACACTGGATAAAAAGCTCTTCTCCCTGTTTGCCTGAACTTTACTCTTCAACCCGCGCTTATCCATATATTTTCTGATATGCTCTGGCTTGATATTATCTGGTAGCATCTTCCCAAAAACAGGCAGTAATTTGTTTGAATACTTATGGTAATCTTTTTGAGTCTCCGCGCTTAAATCTGTAAAGTCGGGTGAAATGAAGAAGGCCTTCACTAGCCCTGAAAGTGTTTCCTGTTCTTTCTGCTCAGATAATAGTTTTTCATATGCTACCCAAACTTCTGCTTGGGTAGATGAAAAACCACATAAACGGATAGTTCGACTATCTGGAGTCAGGAACTCATAAGCCGATCGCCCTCTGCGAACTCGTGGGGGCATCCAATTATCCGCTGAGTTTTTACGTTTCCTTCCCATTAATCTAAAGCTCCGAAATTGGGTTCTTGGGGAGATGGGATATTTCTAATTCTTTGTGTTAACGGATTGTTGAAATGCTCCCATGTCGTTCTGGGTTTACCATCTCGACGGATTACAAAAAATATTCCAGCCTCTTTTAATGCTTCGCATTGTTTGGATGGGATTTTGTATCCTGTTAGTTCTGCGATATCTGTGTCGCTAATAATGCAGGTTTGCGCATCCATATTGACCTCAATTATCTGATGGATTTATATTTGTTCTTTTTGCAAATTTCTCACATACTGAGCAAGCCAGTTTTTCGGACTGGCTTTTTTCTTCTGATGCTCAGACATAATTAATTTGAATCGTGATGTATATTTATCGAGTATTGCTGTGACTGTTTTATCGTCGTATTTGTTAAGAGCAGTTAGCTCACCACGTAAGCATTCCCTTGCTATTGCCCGGCGTCCGTTCTCAAGGGCCCAGTTATCGTGGCTCATTTTGAGCTACTTTATTCCCATATTTATCTATCATCCATTGTTCAAACTCTGCACGTAATTTATCCATATCACACCTTAACTAATGTATCTTTCCAGTCGATATCTTTTAAATCAACAATCGCGACTGGCATAGAAAAATAATCAAATGTCGCGCTAGAAGATTCAAGCCATAATCCATCGTTTGATCTCGGCTCTTTGAGATATGCATATATAATTCCGTCTTTGTCTGCGGCTAGATACTTTATAAATCTCAGAACTGTTAATTGAATGCCGAAATAATCGACGGTCTTTGTTTCTATCGGTAGTGATTTAATAAGTTTCATGTGATTTTATTTCCTGTATAAATTCAATGTTATTAATTGGGGACTCATTCCCCCATGTATGCCATCCCTGAATTTCTTCTCTTGCGAATAGTTCAATGCGTGTGACATTTCCATATAGTTGTTCAAGTCTGTTTCTGACCTCCCACGGCTTTTGTGAATGCTCTCCTGTGCAAGAGAAAACCACTTGCTTCACTGCCGCACTAATCCGTTCAAGTCCGTTTCCGCGAACCGCGAGCAATACATCCTCTGTATTTGCCCGCGTGTAGTTACCCATTCCGATCGCCGTTTCTTTGTTTAATATCTCCATGAAATCAAAGAAATCTTGAACTCCGTTTTTATCTATCCGATCGCCAGCTAATTTATTTAATTTCACCCATGTGAAGAGCTTCATTGTTTTAACTTTGAATCCCCAAGCTTCGGCTAATTTAATTGCCTCCACTACAAAATTACCCGTATACCACATTGCTAGAACTGAGTTGTCGGCCGCTATAGAATGAATGGGGAGTTTAGTTAAATCGAAGAAAGATGTTGTCTTATAGTGATTGTCCGCCGCACCGTTTGAAGCTTTATTATTGTACTGCCACGGTGGGTCGGCATAAATAAGTTCATATTTCATCAAACTAAATCTCACATAGTAATTTAAGATTGAGTCACTTTATTTTCAATGAAATTTCTGTTGCAACTTGATTTATTTTATCACTCATATCTTGCAGTGATTTAATGTCGCTACGACGAATTTCTAATAAAATTAATTTCTTAATTAATTGCTCTAGACGGGGATAATAGCCGATTGTTTGCAATCTCTCTTGACCGATGTTTTTACCTTCTTTGTTTATTTTAATCTCATTAAGAATGAACTGATACTCATCTGATGTGATGACATATTTATCTAATCTTATTTCCATGCTCACTCCAATTATTCATAATTTTCTGCCGCAATCTGGACAATAACGAAAATAATACACAATTCCGGGATGAGGAACTTCTTTGCGCTTAGTGTCAATATTGAATTTATCAATTATTTTATCGAACTTGCTTGTTTCTTCTTCCCATTCAGCTGTTGATATTTTCCGAGTGCCGATCATGCCGGCAATGCAATTACATTCGTCATCGTTCATATCTAATCGCTCCAACAAGATAAAGCCTCTTTCGCTGCATCGTGCGGATGAATATATTTCCAGTCTCCATCTTTTCTAGAATATGATTCGATTTCGCACTCAGCCGCTTCTTTTGCTTCTGATAAACTAGCTCCGCGATACACGAGAGTATTTATCATGTATCGCTTGAACATTCGTTTCCATATGAAATAGAAATAGTGACAGAGATAATCATTCATTATTTATCTCCGGCGCGGTTGGACGAATAAACTCAGCCCATGCAATAACTTTTTCATTTTCTTCCAATAAATCAACCCAACTTGAATAATCAGGATGTGAATATTCTCTTGCCCAACCGACTATATTTATCCAATCGTAGTGATCGTCTGATATTGCCCAGTCAGGTAAATCGTCGTGCCATTCATATTCATGTTTTCCTGTCGGTGTTGGTTTATTAGCATAAATTAAAGTAGTTACATAAAAATGTTGTTTAATGGGGTCACAAACAAGTTCGCGCTTATTTGTTTCTTCATTATAAAGATAATAATCTTTTTTCACAGTTTTTTTAATATAAGCCCAATATTTTTTCTCTTCACCAATATTAATTTTAGGATGTCCTGTAAAATTCCAGTCAATATTAAGCATTGATTCAATTTTTTCTATTACTTGTCCGAGCGAACCTGAATCATTTTCTGCTTTAATACCGGCCGCATTAGCTATAGCAGCAAGACCCTTGCAAGAGTCATAAAACATTTCTTTATAGCTATCGCATTCTTTGCGAAGAGATTCCAATTTATCAGCAATCTCATTCAAAATTAAATAATCGTTACAACTTGCTACTCTTGCTAATTCTTGACATGCGGATA
The DNA here is from genome assembly GCF_025384895.1 of Photorhabdus kayaii. Lineage (NCBI taxonomy): Bacteria > Pseudomonadati > Pseudomonadota > Gammaproteobacteria > Enterobacterales > Morganellaceae > Photorhabdus > Photorhabdus kayaii. The sequence goes on along the minus strand of NZ_JAJAFZ010000067.1, from coordinate 15,336 downwards.
TTAAAGATTCTGTATTTTTAGTCATGATAATTACCTCTTTTCTTAATAATCATATTTTCACAAATTTTTTTAGCTCGATAACACGTGTCAATATCGAACCAACCGAAGTGGCATTCGCATTTATTGATACCTAATTTTTTTGCTAGCCATTTATACGCATCCGTGCGACTAAATTTCCATCTCTCACGCATTTCTTCAAAATGCCAATGCCCACTCATTCTAGCGTTCCTCGTGGCTTTATCTGCCAGATATCCCAGCGGAATATCTGTATATGGATGCATTCCTACATACGCTTTACACTCAGTACAAATATATAACCACGGCCATTTACTGTGTGCTTTGCCGAATATCTTTTTATGATGAGCTATTATTACGTCGCCATTGCAGTAGTGACAATTAACTGGCATTGGTAGCGGGTCTTTAACCCGCTGAATAGCTCGTTTGCTGGGATTCCACGGTGTTTTCTGCATCATAGTCACCTCTATTATTAATTAATATAACGATTGCCGATATATTCATTGTCCATTTCAGCAATTAACTTAGTTCTCAATTCCGTAAGAATCTGTCGCTCTTCATGCGTACTACATGAAGTAAATGCAGTGGAATATTCAACATGATGCTTATTTAAGTCTTCATTAAACGAGATAAAAATTTCTAACTTCACAGCCATAAATCACCTCACTTAAATTGATTGATTTTTACATCTTTCGGGATTCCCGATAATAAATACGCTATGAGTAAAATTATCTCGTCAGAGCCTGGTAAATAGTTGAAACATATTTTGCCTGATGCATTGCATCGTCTAGCGCATTGTGTCGTATTCCGTCAAATTGTATATCGTTTTTTGGGTCGATACCGATTGTGTGTCCCAGTTCAACTATCGTTCTGACGTCTCTATCGTTCCAAAAATACCAGAAAACGGGAATACCACAATTTTCATAAGCCGAGCGCAGAATAATGTTGTCGAATGTGGCACCGTTACCCCACACTTTTATGTCTGCCGTCTGAGTAAATTCACTGAGTTCATATAAAACTGAGAAAAGGGCAGGCAGTTCATAACAATAAATTTCGGCGCGTGCTTCATCGCTTCGTTGTAACCACCACCTCACCGTATCCCCGTCTACAGTTCCGCCATAACTGATCGAACTCGCTAAATCAACGGGACTGTAAAATGTATCGCCAATCTCGCCAGTATTGGGATTAAAAAATACCGCTCCGATAGAGACGATAGCCGCGTTAGGCCCGGTTCCCATTGTTTCTAAATCCAGCATTAAATTGTTCATTAACTTAATTTCCTGTTTTTTAAAATGGAGAGAAATTATCGTCGTATTGCTCATATTGATGATTATTTTGATTTTGATAATTATTTTGGTTGTTATGCTGTGATGACTTATTCCTCTCATCTTTATCTTTTAAAGTTGAAACAATCTTATTTACAGTCTCAGCAACCTTACCACTCTCAATTTCTTGCAATGTTTGCCCAGTCTTAGCAACGAATGGAATTCTTATATCAAAACTGAATGTATCACTTCCGTCTGTTCTTTTTGTTCTCAGCGTCTTTTGAAGCACCAGACCGACTATTTTCCCCGTCAATTCCGGCGCGATACATGTATTTGCATCTTTCGTTACTTGGGTTAATTGCTTAACCCCGGCACAACCCATAATCGCGTTAATCATATTAATGCCATATTGATTATCTGTACCATCATTTTTCTTACAACAAACATTCAAATAATTAACTTTTCGTCCATCGTCTGACTCGCCAGAAATTTCAATAAAGTGGGCTCCCTCTTTCCCTTTTGTAAATTTGGCTTCATTGATGGTGATAATATAAGCCCCGTTTTCTGTGATAAAGCTACTCTGACCCACTGACAAAGCAAGTTCTTTGTTATAAACAAACATAACATTATTCATTTCATTTAACCTTATTTGTTGATTTCGTAATAATGACAAATTGTTTCATCGATAACAGCTAAATCATTTTCTATTTCATGTTTATCGAACATGCCCATCGGGGATTTAACTGTATCGTAGCCGTTGTTTCTTGTTGAGAAAAAATAATTCTCATCCTTGACAATTGTTCTTAATACTATTGTAAACATTCCCTCGATTGTTATTTTTTCATCCAGCATTTTCCCAATTGTTTTTATTTTAACCTTCCCTGTTTGTGTTTCTTCTGTATGAGACAGAAAATAAACTCGCAAATCGTCCGGGGTTCCATTTATTGCTTTGTCAATGATATTCCATGCATGACTACCGATTTCCGTAAATTTATCGAATGATTTTTCATCAGAGCGACGCATAAATTCATTTGCCATTAAATATTGAAAGTCATCGATGATAACGATTTTCTTTCCATATGAGTGAGCTTTTATTATTGCACCCTCAATATGACTATATTTATCTGAAATAAAAACGGAGGTTTCCGGTTTTTCCCTGTCCCACAATTTCCACGATGTGGATTTGAAGGGTAGCGGTTTCCTTACTGTCTTGACCAGCAAACAATCTGCCGGATTTAAATTTCTGAGACTCGTTGACTTCCCTGTCCCTGATTCACCCAAGATTAATGTTGCTGTTCCCATTAACTACCTCGATAACTTGATCAATCAACGGAGAATTAATCACCATTTCATCAGTAATATGATGAGTTGCCATTGCCGATACTGAAATAGATTTTTGAGGGTTTATTAAATGGGATTGTTGAGTTGAATAATTGACTTGCATATCAATGATATCAATACTTGCTATTTCAACAATACCACTATCTAAATCACACGTTTCTGTATCTACCACTCTATATATAGCCAAAATTAATCTCCGGTAAAAATACCGCCATGCCGACGCGTTGGATTATCGCCGCGATAGTGGTCATATTCTCGTTTGTGGGTTTTGAAATATTCCCGCCACTCCAAAGCTTTATGCGTTTCCCGCTTATTGATTAAATCAGATGGGAGGGGCGGGTGATTTAATGCAGCATCGAGATTTGCATTCCATAGTTTTTCTGCGATTGCCATATTCGATAATTTAAAAACATTGGGGTGATGATTTCCGTTAATTATCTCCCTGACTGCCGCTATAGCTTCCTGCTTATTCTTGAAAATATCCGGGGCTCTTATTAGATATCCGTTCATGTAAAATCTCCGTTAAATTCAATTGAGCTAATCGGCATATTCATATCCAAGGATTGGATAGAGCGCTTATATTCAATCTCCCCGTGCTCGATAATTTCTTTGTCTGAATAGCCGATTTTTTTATAGAATTCCGTTTCTTTATTATTCCACTGATGAGAGTTCATATTACAAAGCCTCGATTTTGTAACCCTTATTTTTGAAATACTCTTTTACTTCGTTGAAACAAAGATTAGTTGAATTAAGTACTTCCTCGGAATTTCCATGTATAACAACATTCCCAGTTATTTCGATTTCATTTTTTCTACTAGAGTGCTTGACTTTAAAAGAGTCACAATTAACTATAAGCATAATTACCTCATGAAAATTAAAATTAACGTTGTAAACAGAACTAAACAGGCGGGAAATAACATAGCAAAGAGCCACTCTTTAATCATCTTCATATGCCAACCTCAGATATTGCATTGCGATATTCCATATTATTTGGCTATCTATATTACGTGCCATTCTAGCTTTAGACTGAGCTAAGCTAAAAATATGTTTGTTTATTTTCATAATTAATAGATGATTTTTAAGTGAGATGTTTTACCTGCCGCAATAGCTTTAATGCAATTCATTGCGCATTCTTTCGGGATTCCGGCTTTGATTAACTCTTGCAGAGACTCATTGTTAATACGTTTACGATGTTCAATGTCAGCCATACGACGAATTTCTTCATCTTTCTGACGCTGAATTTCAGCAAGACGGGACCGTTCAGCGGCTTCTGCTTTGCGCCGCTCAGCATCAATTGCAGCTTGTTTTTCACGCTCAGCACGCTCTAGGGCTTCAAATTTTTCACGTTCTGCACGCTCCGCTGCCGCCTTGGCTTCAGCTTCTCGTCGTGCTGCGGCTTCGATTTCTGCCAACGCTTTACGCTCAGCATCGATACGAGCCTGCTCTGCTGCCTGCTGCTTAATTTCTTCCTCGCGAGCAATACGAAGACGTTCATGTTCGGCTTTCTTTTCTGCCAAATCTCTATCGAATTTTTCATTCATTAACAGAGCGATTTCATGATCGACTTCAACTTGTTTTGCAAGTTCCGCAGCTGCTATTCGAGCATCTTCTTCGCGCTTAATACGCTCTTGTTCTGCTTCCCAGTCAGTCAAAGGCTTACGAACTTCATCACGTAGCTCATTGCATGCATCAACAAAGCGCTTAATTTCTTGCTCTGCTGGTCTTACAGCTTCTTTGAGTCGCTTAAGATACTCGCGACCCGGTTTTTCTATTGCTGTTTTGCTACGTGAAACCTGTGCAGCTAATGACGCGATTCTGTCACGACCTTTTTTTGTTGTTAAATCTGGAACTTCATTTACTGATTCTCGAATTTTATTTAAAAATCCGTCAAGCCCGTTTGAGATATACAGAGCCGGGGCCTGTTCTGGTTTTATATCGATAACAATCAATTCATTTTTATCTGACATTGTTTAGTCCTCATTAAGTGTTATTACCCCGACATTCCTTCAACTTTTGCCGGAAAAGTCAAATAATAGTTAAATTCAGCCCCGACTTCTTCAATGCAAACCGGGTAGTCAAGATTAGTTTTATGTTGAAGTTCATTTATCTCTTTAGTCTTTGTTAAATCATAAACAGATAAGTCATTATCTCCAATTGTATAAAATCCAAGTCTTTCCGACGGACATTCATCTAAAACTTTTTGCAATTTATTAAGCCATATTTTTTCTTCACTGTTTAATTTACTCATTAATTTCTCCGTTAATAATTAGCATCCCTGCCAGTTAATTAAAAGTTAATCCATTGCCGCGCGTTATTTCTATTTCTCCACGCGAGAGAAACATACATTTTGCGCATTTCAGAACCGCGACGATAGATTTTAGCTTCTGATAAATAGCGAGCTTGTTCAGCTTTACACTCAGTTGAAAATTTCATTTTTGATTTCATTTTTAATCCTCTAATTCGTCTGGATAGCTCATCCAACAGTCGAGTCTAATAAATCTATTATCAGATTCGATAACAACATTTTCGGGTTCAACTGTTAGCCATCCGCCGTTAAACTCATCTGGAATTTCTAGTTCACGGCTCTCCCAATCTTCGAAGTGTTCTTTTAGCAGTTCAATTAGTTCTGCTATTGTCATGATAGTGCACTCCTATTATTGACGTTCGCTTTCAATCCAAAATTCAACCCATTGCTTAGCGCTATCTATTCCCCAAAGATTGGCGGCAGCGTTTTTATTTGCATGTGCGGCAGTGGATTCAGATTCTGAAAAAGAGATATATAAGCCATTATCAGTGAATATATCTTGAACTTCTTGTGATGTGATTGTGTTCATTGTTTAATCCTATAGTTAATTGATAGTTGGCTTCCCTGCCTATATATCCATATTTTCCCAAGCGTGGCGAAATGAATTCACGCAATCAGTCCTGAAATTATTTTTTCAGACATTTGTTTTGCTTCATTTAATTTATTCAATCTCTCAGTTAGCTCTATTTTTTTACTGTTTAGGGCATCAGTGATAAGTTTATTGTCGGCGGGAGCATTGACACCCACATCATTAACTACGGCTATACACAATTCATTCCCGTTGATGCGAAGAAGCACGCGTTCTATTCGCGCGATATCATTCCTTGTATCACGTATTTCGCTTAATAACTTTTCAAGTTCCACTTTTATTCTCCTATGATTAACTCACCACAGCCCACTCAATCTATAAATGAGCTGGAATTAGTTAATTGGCAATAAAAAACCCCGCATTGGCAAGGCTGGTTTTTAGTTTATAGCCTGCTTGTATAAACTATTAAATACATCTCGAAATATTGGATATTCTTCTTTCGGGATCTTATTTACGTATCTATGTGAAATAGTTCCAGTCTTTTCATTAAGAACTATCCTTCCGCTTTTTACGCCATTAACAAAAAAGAACCTTGGGAACTTACGCCACTGCACAATAATTCCTTCATTAATTGCGTTCCGAAGATAATCAGGAATATCAATAGATGCAGTCGTTACAGTTTTATTTTCTTCATGTTCGATTGCATCTTTAGTTTTCTGAATGCTTTTTTCTATATTTCGCAAAGCATCATTTTGTTTTTCCCATTTATTAAGTGTTGCGCGTCCATTACGTTTATCATTAAGCGGTTGACCGTTCGTCTGCTTAACTGTATCGAAGTGATTTTGAAGGCACTTATTGAATAGCGCTTCTTTCTTTGCTAATGACGCTTTTAAAATTTCAAGGCGCTTACTCATTTCCATAATTAACCCCCCCTTTATCTAATTGAATAAAACCAAGCATCTTGCAAACAGCGACTACCCGTAATTTCATGCTTATCATTACTCTTTAAAGCAATAATCAGATTTGCCAGTACATCAGTTTCATCGACTGGCTTAATGATTGAATCGATAATTTCATTAACAGATCGACTTCTGGGTTTTGCTTCATACTCAGCGCGTTTCTTATCCCAAAATGCCATTTGTTTTGCCAGGCGACGAGACTTTGCATTGTCTTTTTTGGGCTTAATAGTGACAGTTGGTTTAATTTCACTGTCTGCCAGTTTTTTTATTGTGAGAACTGGACGTTTTGAAGTAGCCATATTTTTTGCCTCATAAGTAAGTTTTAGTTGTGGACTTCCACACCAAAACCTACTCGCGGGGTTGCTCTAACATTTATTCAGAGCGATTAATCGTCATATTGTTAAAGAGCGAAACTTCCTTTTAATTACTGCTTCCTGGTACTGCGTTGTTTCTTAGCACTTGCGAATCATCTACCTTTTCATACGCCGGTAGCGGCTACTTCGTGGGCTTTCCTTGCCTGTTCGCTATCTTGTGTGCCTTTGATGATTGAAGTATCACTCATAGTAATAAAATAGTCAACACTAACGGTGATAATATTTTATTACTATGAGTGATAACCTTGTTTTTACAGACAATTTATTTTCAAAAAATTTCTAGATGGGGAGATTTGAGCTGATTTGGTGGGGAGAGGGTATAAAAAAGCCCTCAAAGGAGAGGGCTATAGATGGGCATCACCAGTCTGGGAGCTCACGCAATGAGTATTTTATTTTGCCATTACCTACTTGTGTACAGAGAAAGCTTGCTTTCGCTTCTTGTCCCAAATGGTTATTAATAACATCAGGGTGTTTGATGTTTGAGCTGATTTTTGCAACAGAAACAATTTCGTCATCAATGATGACAAATTCGCACTGTCTCTTATGTGGCAAAACACCACTGAATTTAACTGAAATTACCTTTAATTCCTCTTTGATATTTTCTTTACTTAATTTTTCTATCGATAAATTTATTTGATTGATATCATTGAATATAAGAGATTCATTACCATGTTTTAAAGTAAATATGGTTCTATTCTCAGATAGAATCTTCATGAAACGCCTTATTTTATCTAGGGTTTTGGTATCTAAGTCTGCTATAGCATCAGCAAGTCCATCATCATCGGCATTTACACTCATTTGTAAAATGGAGAGAGTCTTAGCCATTGCCTTGGACATCAAAGTCTCTTCATCAAAATCAAGTGGTGGTTCTGGGTGAAATTCCTCAAGAGTAAAACCGAATGATCCTTTTGCTGTACCTGTTATCATCAACATATTTTCATTTCTGCCTTTACTCTGAATGCTAGAAAACGAACTCGCAATTAAAGATATGGCATCATTAAAAGCACCAACAATTTTTGCACTGAAATTAGCAGCAATGCCATGTGTACCTAAAACCGAGTCCCCTTTGAATGTTATGGTAGCTTTGGCTTGAGGATGAACTTGAGGAATATTATTTTTAATAGTTTTATTAAGCTCTTCCAATCGACCTTCTAAGCTCATTCTACTAATGATATCTTCCTCTGAGGTGTTTCTAAGCATGGATAAAACTTCATCACGTTCGCTAAGAACGAACAAATAATCATCACGATTCATTGCTCACCCCCTTCAGATGAAATTTTAACTAAGATTAATTTTGCATCAGAATCATACTCAGGAGAAAGTGGAATTTGCAAAAAACCTTTCCATGTTAGATCTCTTCTATGAGACCACATACTGTACCAATATACAGTTCTTTCTACCAGATTTCCACTTGCAACCTGTAATGATTGGAAATAAGAATCTACATGGTAATTCTCTTTTCTCCACTCTGCACTATTCGGTTGGAATAGCTCCGGATTGCGAGCAACAATGGCAGCTTGAGAGTCCCCAGGATGAATATTGAAAAATGTTACAACATCAATATCGTTAGGGGGTCTTTTCTCAAGAAGCTCAATGTTTTCATTAAAACTTCCATTAATCCATTGAAACCCATCAACTAATCCCACTTTATGAAGCTCTGCTCGAAACTCCAAAAAACCTTTTAGAATTGATATTCTTTTGGGAGTAGTGGAGAACTTTTCGACAAATTTCACTATATTTGTTTTGTATGGCGATCTATATGCACCGGCTGGATGGGCTTCATCCATTGGTGGGATAACGCCTAGACTATTCCAACCCGGGACATCAATATCAACCATTACAAGCCCTTTATCATTTCCCTAAACAGGTCAGGATTATCTTGAATCCTACCTTATGATTATTAATCATGATGACTATACCTCATGATTACCATTGCCCCAGCGCTTACACAGTTCCGAGAATAAGGAACACTTTGTTATTAAAAACATGACAAACGTAACAATTTCACACGTTAATATTTGCACTTGAAATTTATATCATTAACCTGCTTTACTGCCCCTCTTCGCAAGCATTTCATCGAAAATTTTATCAAAATGTGCTTTCTTGGCTTTCATCTCGCGTAGAAATTTTTGAGCTTCTTCGCTTGGCAGTCCATGATAAATATTAAGCAATTCTTCTTGTTCTTGAGTTAAACGTTTAGATATCTCATTCTTTCCATTTTTATCAACGATATATTTTGCCAATTCTGCGATTTCAGCAGCAAGAGAGGGGCTAAAGTCATCAATATTGATTTCAAGAACTTTAGCGAACTTTGCTGCATGGAATACATTTATTGCATTTTTTGCATTTAATAATTGCGTGACACCACTTTGACCCATTCCGATTTTTTCAGCCAATATATCTTGGGAAAGCCCCAATGTTTTTTTCTTCGCTTCATAAATCGCTTTGAGACGTTGTGCGTCATCAATTTGACTATCTGTCAATGGAATCTTCTTCATCGTTAGATTTTATAACTTAAAGTCATAATTACAAATCACCGTTAGTGTTGACTATTTTATTACTATGAGTGATACTTGTGTTGTTATTGTTTAGGAGAATCCTATGGACAGAATTCCGTTATCAGATTTTGTATCCAAAAATGGTCAAGAAGAAACAGCTGCTTTATTTGGAATTAACCAAAGCGCAATTAGCAAAGCTCTCTCTATTGGGAGAAAGATCACTGTAATTGTTCACAGTGATGGGCGAATTGAAGCTGAGGAAATTAAGCCGTTTCCAAGCCAGGTAAATAAACCGCGCGAGCCGGTATAGCTCGCATGCTCTTTAACAATCCGCGTCCTACGCTGCAAAGTGTAGATTCCCTGTTTAAGCAATAGGGATTCCCTGCCAAACGGGGAGCGTAGCCCAATTGTTGGGTTATTAACTTTTTAATTAACTTAGGAAAGTATGACAAATGAATATCGCAATGGAACGCAAAACTAAAGAAATCGAATCACGGATTCGAAAGGGGATCATCATTACCGGGCCTAAGCATGTTGCTAATGCTGTTGGCGTGCATCAATCACAGATAAGCCGCTGGCAAGCAGAAGAGACGGGCTTTGTGACTAAAGCCGCCAAGCTACTGGCTGCTATTGGGTTTGATGCAAATGTACAGGAAGTAGTTATTCATGGAGAAGAAACAGCACAGATAGCTAAAGCGTTGCAAGAGATGCTATCTCACTTAAAAGAAAAAGCCCCGTCTGTTACAGCAGATGAGGCTAATCAAATATGAATCAAGCGGGGGAACTCTCACTTTCCCCATCACCACTAACATAGGTAAATATCATGTCAAAAAAACAGCGATTTTACAAGAAAAATCAAGCTGAAAAGGAGGTCACATGAACACAGCGGAGGTAATTAATTTTCCCGCACCCCAGCGCCGGGAGGTTGTTAAAGTGGCTGATGTTGAAGATGGCTATACGCGCATCGCTAATGAACTTTATGAAGAGTTGATTGGGGCGAATCTTACACGGAATCAAGCAAAAGTAGCTCATGCCGTTTGCAGGAAAACTTACGGCTTCAACAAGAAGATGGATCGGATTGCTGACAGCCAAATAGCTGAGTTAACAAAACTGCCTCGGCAGAAAGTAAACAAGGCTAAAAATGAGCTTATCGCTATGAAAGTATTGATAAAGGAAGGGCAATTAATCGGACCCAATAAGAACCTTTCGGAATGGGAAATTCCAGAGTGTCACCAAAATAGTGTCATTGTCACCAAAACCGTGACAGGGCTGTCACCAAAAAAGGGACACACAAAAGACACTATTACAAAAGACAAAAAAGACATACCCCCTAACCCCCATTCGGGGCTTAGCCAAATTAGGCCGGTTAAATCTAAAAACCTAAAAATTCCGTACATGGAAATTATGGAGGCATATAACGAGGCTGTCGGAGATAAGTTACCCAATGCTGAGAGCCTGAACGAAAAACGAAAACGAGCAATCAAAAAATTGTGGGGTGAATTAAGTCACCAGACAGTTGAGGCGGCGACAAAGTACTTCGAGGCTTTTGTTGCAACTGCTAAGCCATTTTACTTTGGTGAAAACGACTCAGGCTGGAGAGCTAGTTTTGATTACCTGCTTAGGTCGGACACACTGACAAAAACGCGAGAGGGGGCGTTATGACTGATTTAGATCTACCTGTTATGCCACACAATATTGAAGCTGAACAAAGTGTTCTGGGCTCTTTGTTGATTGACTCACAGAGTGATAATTCTCAGCGAGTATTTTCAAAACTTAAACCCGAATTATTCTACAGCAGACCGCACCAAACGATTTTTGAACATATGCTTGATATGAATCGACGTAAGCAGACTGTAGATTTAATTACTGTTTCTGACAGTTTGGAGTCTCATTCTGCACTGAGTCACGTTGGTGGATTTGCTTATCTGGCCGAATTAAGCAGAAATACGCCAAGTGTGGCTAATATCGTTGGATATGCCAAAGTTGTTCATGAAAGAGCAATTGAGCGGTTTGCTATTCGCAAAGCGAATCAGATCTCCGAATTATTCTACTCCCGTAATGGAATGACAGCAGTAGAGAAACTGGAGGCAGCGCAAGCATTAATCACGGAAGCGGCAGATCATGCGAAAATTGGCGTTAAGCGCGGACTGGTCAGAATCGATGATGTTATTTGCGATTGGTTTTCTGGTGTTGAAGCGCGTTTCAATAATCCTGAATTACATGCTGGACTGAAAACCGGTATTCGTGATCTGGATGAAATGCTGGCTCCCAAATACTTGGTTAACGGCGCACTGTTTGTTGTTGGTGCTCGTCCGAAGATGGGAAAAACAACGGTACTCTCTGAGATTGCTAAAAACGTTGCAGTGGAATTACCTGTTGCATTATTCAGTATGGAGATGACAAACGAGCAGATTGTTGAACGCATGGTCAGCCAAAAATCCAACGTCAACACAGACACGCTTTACGGTGGTACAGATAGCGATACTGACTGGAATTTGATCGGTATGGCTATGTTAGAACTGAAAGAAAATCCAAATATTTGGGTAGACGATACGCCAGCCATGTCCCTGGCACATATTCAGTCTGAATGCCGAAAGCTTAAGCGCAAAGTTGGGCGTATTGGTTTCATCGGCGTGGACTATTTAACTCTGATGAAAGCGGAAAAAGCCGATCGTAATGATCTCGCATACGGAAATATCACGAAAGGACTTAAGAACCTGGCTAAAGAGTTGAATACCGTTGTTGTGTTACTGACACAGCTTAATCGTAATCTGGAAGACCGGGCTAACAAGCGCCCGATGCCAAGCGACAGTCGGGACACCGGCCAGATTGAACAAGATTGTGACTATTGGATGGGTATCTATCGCGATTCTGTTTATCACGATAATGCGGATAAGACGCTAACAGAGCTGATTTTACGTTCAAACCGTCATGGTAAAACCGGGACTGTCTATGTTGAGCAAAAGGGGCTTTGTCTCTTCCCTATCGATCAAATTGAAGGCGAGCGACGAGCGAATCGCAACGAAGAAAAATTCCGCAAACCCTACAGGAAGGATTTTTAAATGATTTATGACACTAAATTGCCGCATTATTTGACTCTTGATAAATGTCCGTTCTGTCAATGTGATGCTGCGTTATTTTCAGATGGAGGCGGGATTTATGCCGGGTGCGCTGGTGATAAATGTTTAATTAAGCCGATCACTCTCACATATGCGACAAAGCGAGATGCTATCAGAGCGTGGAACTTGCGAGCGCCAAATTCCGACTCAGATCCGATAATTCCTGTTTGGGGAAAATTAAAGGTAGTTAAAGGGGAATAATATGAAAATGAAAACAGAAAATTTAGCAGGCCGTGCGCTAGATTATGCAGTTGCTATTTGCGAGGGATGGAGTGCTGATTATTTAAATAAGAATCCTGATGCTATACCCGAATATTCGACAGAATGGAGTGAATGCGGCCCGTTGATAGATGAATATTACATCAGCGTTATTGAGCGAGTAGATTACTATGTAGCTGACAGACCGGGGTTTGGAGTGGCAAAAGGATGTACGGCAAAAGAAGCAATATGTCGCGCAATGATAACTGAGCTTGATGATGTAGAAATTCCCGATGAAATTTTAACAGGCGATGAATATGAGTGAAGAAAGAACATTTCTACAGTGTAGATGTGGCGGAAGGGCTATCAATTGCTGGGTATTGCGTGATTATAACGATGAAAGTAAAGGCAGGTGGCATTATCATAAATGTTTGCGCTGTCAAAATGAAGGTAAGCATTATTTCACATTGGAAGAATCAGAGGTCGCATGGAATAAGAAAGTAAATAATGGGGGATAAATGGAAGCTGATTTTTGTTTTCATGAATCAAATAAATCTCAGGCATGGGAAATATTGAAAGAAACACTTCAAACGAAACAACCGCATCGAATTATCATTAAACCTTGGAAAAATAAACGCTCATTATCTCAAAATGCCACGGCACATATGTGGTTTGGTGAGATAAGTCGTTATTTGCGTGCTAACGGTGCTAAATATTCACTGGAAGAAGTTAAGGAGATGCTTAAGCATACATTCTTGGGCTATGAAGTTATCGAGATAATGGATGTCACTACGCAGCTTACAGAGCGTGTCAGGACGCTTAAGCGAACATCAAAACTCGACACGGGTGATATGTTCCAGTTCATGGAAAGAGTTGAGCAATGGGCTGTGAGTATTGGTTGTTTCGTGACAATACCGGATAACAGCGAATATATGAAATTAAAACAGGAGCAAGATAAATGATAGCAGGTAATAAACACTGGTGTAACTTCTGTGGTAAATCACAGGATGAAGTTAATCATTTAGTTTCAGGAATGAATAACAGTGATATTTGTAATGAGTGTATTATCCAATGCGTTAATGTATTAATCAATAGAAAGTCGGATGAAATAAATGAGTCAGCAAACATCACAGACTCAGCGAGTCATCAATAATCTGATATATAAAGTCCCATCTAATAACAAATCAAAGCCAGTTCCCGCAGAGTCCGAAGTTGAAACATTTGATTATGTTTATCAGCTATTGCGGGCAAAGTGGGATAGACGGAGAGATAGAAATGAAAAAACTTCGAATAAGAAAGTGCAAGGCGTGCCGTAGAGAATATCAACCCGTTCGGCAATTACAAAATACGTGTTCAATTGAATGTGCAATAGTTAAAGGCAGTAAAGACCAAAAAAAGAAAAAGGAAAAATTAGAGCGGGAACTTAAAAAGAAACAGCAACAAGAATTAGCAGAGAAAAAAGATAAACTTAAAGCCCGTCGATTAGCAATAAAGCCCCGCAGTTATTTTATTCAGCAAGCCCAACGTTCTGTTAATGCATATATTCGTTATCGCGACAAAGATAAGCCCTGTGTTTCATGTGGGGCATGTGAATCTTCTCGATGGGATGCAGGGCACTATAGAACAACCTCAGCAGCGCCACAATTACGCTTTGATGAGCGCAATATTCAACGGCAATGTATTGTCTGTAATCAGCATCACTCGGGGAACCTGGTTCTATATCGAATTGAGCTTATTGAGCGGATTGGCATTGAAGCCGTTGAAAATATCGAGAGTAATCATGATCGGCATAGATGGACTATTGAAGAGTGCAAAGCGATCAAAGCTGAGTTTGATGAGAAATTGAAGAAACTCAGGAGCTTAAGCAATGACAATCTTCACTGATATATCGGCTGCGATTGATGAAGCTCGCTTCAGGAGTGGTATTACAGGCAGGTCATTTGCTGTTCTGCAATGCAAGTATGGTTTAAAAGTTATTCAGGATCGGAGAGTCAGGGGCAAAAAATACATAGTCATGTTCTCAACCAAATATGACAAATATCATTCAGTTCTCAGGGGGTAAATAATGCGTGATATTCAAATGGTACTTGAGCGTTGGGGATCATGGGCGGCAAATGATAACAGTGATGTTGATTGGTCGCCAATCGCGGCGGGGTTTAAAGGGCTGATCCCCAACAAAGCTAAATCGCGGCCACAGTGTTGTGATGATGATGGTCTTGCCGTGGATGCAGCTATGAGAAGGCTGAAAGATTATAATGCTTATTATTTTCAGCTTATTGTTATGTATTACGTGAGAAGAATGCCGCTTAGAATAATGGGGCCAAGGCTTGGTATTTCACATAATCAGGTAGCCAAACGACTACAATCAGCAGAAGGGTTTATCGAGGGATGTTTGGCAATAGCTAATGTTAAATTAGAAATAGATAAAGTAACTCAAAAAGAAAATATCTATCAGTTTGCATAAATAAGTGTTGTGTAATTACAAAAGTCACTATATTGTGATAAGAGTGATAGCAATGTCACACAGCTTATCGAATTAACAAGCCTCGCTATTCCGCGAGATTTTTCATATATAAAGCACATTCCAGGTCACGATTATTCGCGGCCTTTTTCTTTTCACGCCCGTTTAACGGGGTATCAATCCCCAACGGGGGTGGAAATATGAAGATGAAAAATAATCCTGATTTATGGGCTGAATTAATAGACGGCTTAAAACATTCGTGGCCGCAAGTA
>NZ_JAJAFZ010000066.1:0-24284 GCF_025384895.1 Photorhabdus kayaii | reverse complement strand
GATAATAGATCAATATTTCCCAACGTTATCGGTATACGTGTCCCCACACAGCCCCCAAGAAAATAAATGACGGATAGAGAGCATAACTTGGAAAGTTATTATCCGTCATTATATTATGGTGCTACGCAGTCAATATTTCGATAAAAGTACCCCTGGTGAGGGCGCATATCCGGTTAGTACAACGTAAAATTATCTGAATGGAAAAAAACCATTCATAACAAAATATATTATTTTTTTATGGTCAGACCGTTTTGAATCGACTTGACCCCTTTCACTTTAGAGATAATCTCTATAATTTCTCTGGATTGTTTCTCGCTTTTCACAAAACCAGAAATATAAACGACTCTCCTCTCTGTTTTTACCGAGATATCACTACTGTTGATCCCTTTTGCCGCCAACAACTCACTTTTAATCTTCGCTGTGGTAGCACTATCACCCATATAACCATCGATGTTTTTCATTGAATCATCGATTTTCTGACCAGCACTGTCGAGTGCTTGTGTCGCTTTATTTTTAAAAGACTCCTCCGCCAGTACACTATTGCTAACTACAGCGGTACCCAAGGCAACAGCCACCAACAAGTGAGCCAATTTAACATTCTTCATCCTATACCTTCCTTAATTACCGGCTAGATTTCTGAATCTATAAAGCCATTCAAACCGTTTTTACACAAGGTGTTTTTACACGATGTGTTTTTACACCATGTACTGCACCTAAGTAGAATCGTAATCTAAGCAGAATCACAATCTACATTAGAATTAAAAACAGGTTATCACTCCCAATAGCTGAGAGGCTAAATCGGGAAATAAGCACATCAATACAGCAAAGACCGAGGAAATAGTAACAGGAAAATAAAGCAAAACGCTATAAAATAAGACGGATATTACCCGACTAAATTATAAATTATTCTTGTGTTACATATATTTTTGTAAAGAAAAAGGCTAACTTGTTGTTAGCCTTAAAAATATTAATGTTCCCGTGTTTTACGGAATTTGATGTCAGGATAACGTTCACTGGTCAAATTTAGGTTAACCATCGTTGGGGCAATATAGGTCAGATTATCACCACCATCGAGCGCCAGATTTTGCTCACTCTTACGCTTAAACTCTTCCAGCTTCTTAGCATCATGACACTCAACCCAACGCGCTGTTGAGACGTTTACTGGTTCATATAAAGCTTCAACGTTGTATTCACTTTTTAAACGGGCAACAACCACATCAAACTGGAGAATACCAACGGCCCCCACAATCAAATCGTTATTTGCCAGTGGACGAAATACCTGTACAGCACCTTCCTCAGATAATTGAACCAATCCTTTCAGGAGCTGTTTCTGTTTCAGAGGATCACGCAAGCGAATACGACGGAATAATTCCGGAGCAAAGTTAGGAATACCGGTAAATTTCAGATCTTCCCCCTGAGTAAAGGTATCACCAATCTGAATTGTCCCGTGGTTATGCAAGCCGATAATATCTCCCGGATAGGCATGATCCACATGAGAGCGATCACCCGCCATAAATGTCAGCGCATCAGCAATCACCACATCTTTCTTAATTCTTACCTGATGCAGCTTCATGCCTTTTTCATATTGACCTGACACAACACGCAAGAAAGCCACACGGTCACGGTGTTTAGGGTCCATATTGGCCTGAATCTTAAAGATAAACCCGGTAAATTTATCTTCCTGAGCAGAGACTTCGCGAACATCTGTCTGACGCGGCATCGGCGCAGGCGCCCATTTAACCAAACCATCCAACATGTGATTAACGCCGAAGTTACCCAGTGCAGTACCGAAAAATACCGGTGTTAGTTCACCTTGCAAAAATGCCTGATGATCAAACTCATGAGAAGCCCCCTGCACCAATTCCAGCTCCTGACGCAATTGTTCAACCAGATCTTCACCAATCGCGGCATCCAATTCAGGATTATTCAGCCCCTTAATTGCGCGGACTTCCTGAATAGTGTGCCCCTTTCCGGTCTGATACAGGTAAGTTTCATCAAGATAGAGGTGATAAACCCCTTTAAAAGACTTACCGCATCCAATCGGCCAGGTGATCGGGCAACAAGCGATATTTAACTCATTTTCCACTTCATCCATCAGTTCCATCGGATCACGGATATCGCGGTCAAGCTTGTTCATGAACGTTAGAATCGGGGTATCGCGCAGACGGGTCACTTCCATCAATTTACGTGTCCGCTCCTCAACCCCTTTAGCGGCATCAATGACCATCAAGCAACAGTCAACCGCCGTCAATGTACGATAAGTATCTTCGGAGAAATCTTCATGCCCTGGCGTATCCAACAGGTTAACCAGGCAATCTTGATAAGGAAACTGCATCACAGAAGTGGTAATGGAAATACCACGCTGTTTCTCCATTTCCATCCAGTCAGATTTCGCGTGCTGGTTTGAACCACGACCTTTCACCGTACCGGCTTTCTGAATCGCCTGCCCAAACAGCAATACTTTTTCAGTAATCGTCGTTTTCCCTGCATCAGGGTGAGAAATGATAGCAAAAGTTCGCCGTTTAGCGACTTCCTGCTGAAAAGGGGAATTTGACATCAATAACCATCTTCTGCTTTATATACGGGCTTGTATTCAACATCAGACGCGTCCCCGCAAAGGGAACCGTTGCCAAACCCGTAGGTGAATGAAAAATTGGCGCTCATTTTCGCTGAAATTGGTGTTATAAACAATCAATCAATTTTATAGCACTTTTAGCAAAACAACGGCAACGCCATGATGATGGCATCTTCTTTACCTGTCGCAGTAGGATAGTAATGCCGACGAACAGAGACTTGGTTAAACCCTGATTGTTCATACAACCTAATAGCAGAATGATTCGATTGTCTGACTTCAAGCCATAAGGTATGCACGCCTTTACCCGGCAAAATTGATATTAAATACGCTAATAATGCCTTACCATAACCTTTACCTTGGTAGTCAGGATGAATAGCAATATTAAATAGGGTTGCTTCATCTAATATCAATTGGGTTATGGCAAAGCCAATAAATTGTTCATTAATCGCTATCTTATAATTCAAATACCGCTCCCCCTGATTACCGAAAAATGTTTTTTCACTCCACGGGAACGCGTGACTGGCTTTCTCAACCAGAAAAGCGGACGGGAGATCAGCGGGAGTTAATAGAGAAATGTTGTTCATGTTGAAAAATCTGTTGCCAGAGAGCACGTTTTGCCTGTCCATCACAATATAAATCATTTAATGCCGGGCTTCTCAAAGAAATTCCCGGCCATGATAGTGTAATATCCACACCTAACAACCAATATGGGCACTTAACCTGTTCCGGTAACATCGCAACATTATTTGTTGTAATGCAGTAAACAGAGGATTTATCCAACCCCATAGCGGTGAAAATATCCATTAATAATGAATTAGTTAAATTAATGTGGTCATTGGTAATAATCAGCAGACGGGTGGTATCAGGTAAGTGAACAGCTAATTCACCTTGCAAAACCGCTGGGTTACGTAAGGTCCATTGGGTAATCCCCAATTGAGCTAATAACCTGTCGCGCCGGGTTACCATAATCTATTTACCTGCTGTAAAAAATAATCGGTAACATGTTATCAGAGGCCACGATCTGCGCCAATATTGGGTTGAGATTTATCACTATCTGATACTTGAGCACAGAACCATTGAAGGAGCTTATAGACAAATGTCTGCGTTAACCCCCGCCAGTGAAGTTATTTTACGTCACCGTGAGCAATTTAGCTCTCATCATCTGCTCTTCGCCGGTGATATTCAGGATACACTGGCAACCCAAATTGATGCGGCCAGTGTGCGAGTGCACACTAATCAATATCATCACTGGCAATCACTGATCCGCACTCTAGGTGATCATGCTTGGTTTAGCCTGGTAGCCGAAAAAGCATTTACTCAGGGCTGTGACACCCTGATCTACTACTGGCCTAAAAGTAAGCAGGAAGCTCGCTTTCAATTACGTAGCCTGTTCTCTGTTTTGCCAAAAGGCATCAACATTTTCATTGTCGGTGAAAACCGTAGCGGAGTACGTAGTGTAGACAAACTGATGGACGGCATGGCAACGTTTCGAAAAATCGATAGCGCCCGTCGTTGCAGCCTGTTCTACGGCCAGTTAGAACATGAAGTGCAGTTCGAACAAGATAACTGGTGGAACAGTTATCAGGTGGAAAACGTCATAGTGAATACGTTACCGGGTGTATTTAGCCAGGATGAACTGGATGTGGGTAGCCGTTTATTGCTCTCTACCTTTGACAAACCTCTCTCCGGCAATTTACTGGACATCGCATGCGGTGCGGGTGTTCTGGCAGCGGTATTGGGTAAGAAAAACCCTGAGTTAGCACTGACTCTTAGTGATGTTAATGCCGCAGCGATTGCCTCCAGTAAAGCAACCTTAAAAGCCAATAAACTGGAAGGTCATGTTGTTGTCAGTAATGTTTATTCCAATCTTGAAGATAAATTTGATTGGATTATCTCTAATCCTCCTTTCCATGAAGGATTAAAAACCAGTTTACTAGCAACCGATGATCTGATCCGCCAAGCTCCCAAGTACCTCAAACCTGGCGGAAAATTGCGAATTGTTGCCAATGCCTTCCTGCCTTATCCTGATTTACTGGATAAAACTTTTGGCACTCATGAAGTCATTGCTCAAACAGGGAAATTCAAGGTTTATCAGGCAACAAAAAAATTCTAATTGACTCAGCCTGTCCTGGATTCAAGGGCAGGCTATTTTTGATAACAAAATAATAGGATAACAAAATAATAGCATCGCGACGGCAAGGGAGTGAATCCCCGGAAGCATAGGTAACTATGTGACCGGGGTGAGCGAGTGCAGCCAACAAAGAAGCAACTTGAAAAATAACGGGTATATAATAAATAATGATTGACGTCTGCTACAAAACCTCTAGAATTCGCCTCCGTGCTATCAATCAACAGCTTGATAGTGTCTGAATTTGCGAGGGTGGCGGAATTGGTAGACGCGCTAGCTTCAGGTGTTAGTGTTCTTACGGACGTGGGGGTTCAAGTCCCCCCCTTCGCACCAAATCAGACAGCCGCTGATTGAATTCGGCCAATATTAAATTAGGCAATAAAAAGTAAAATGACAGTACCTGCGAGGGTGGCGGAATTGGTAGACGCGCTAGCTTCAGGTGTTAGTGTCCTTACGGACGTGAGGGTTCAAGTCCCTCCTTTCGCACCAATCTGTCTATTTTCCTTATCGAACTTCTCTCCATTTATTCTGCTATAAAACGTCAAAAACAGCCAAACCGATGTAGCCCGGCCAATAAAGCACATAACACAGCAAACCCTGATGGTATTAATAGAAAATGGCGTGATTTTTGGTTTAGCAGCATAAATAGCGTCAACAACATCGCGAATACTACCCCAATTCTGAACTGCTCAATTCCAGGATTGACGAGGACGAATAGCATGCCTGCTAAGCTAGATAAACCTATTCCCCACAAACTGGTGATACCCTGCCAGAAAAGCGATCTCTCTCTGTCTTTAATCCTGATCATAACCTGCACCCAGTCAAATGATAATGATTACCAATATCATATACAAAAAAGCGTGAAGTACAAGTCAGTTGAAATAGCTAATCTGGCAGATCAAATCAATATCTTGTGACACCCGTTCAAACTATTACGATTCAACATACTACAGAGTTGAAAAACCGTGGTTCGAAAATATCACAAAGCACTAACTCAAGCACTCAATATTGGGATGACAATTACACAGAATTAAGAAGAAGGCCGCTTAATGCAACTAATCTCCCTTTCTCTTAAATCCAACTTTGGATATTCCAAACGACTGTGGGTAAGACCAGCTCTTATCATCATCTGTAAATAACCCAATGCAACTGCTGTAGGATCAATTATTTGAATCGGCATTCCTACAGCCTTCATCTCTTTGGATAAGTACTTTGCCATCCCCATCATGCCGGTACAACCTAATACTATGGCTGTTACCTGCTCTTCTTTAATCATCTTTTTAACTTGAGTAAGGAGAACATCTTCTAGCTGTCCCGGTGTTTTATGCAATTCATTAATGGGTTGATCAATGCTGCGAATACAAGCCAATTGCTGATGAATACCCGCTAATGTCGCAAGATCTCTAACCAAACGTGCGCAAGATTGGGAAATTGTAATTATTCCCCAATGCTTCGAGATCACTCCAGCACTGAGAGCGGCAGGCTCAAACCCCCCAACGATAGGAATATCAACCATCTCTCTCGCAACCGAAATAGCGGGATCACTGACACAGCTCACGAAAACCCCATCATATCCTTCCTCTTCGGATTCAACAATCTTGCTAACAATCTCAGGAGTTGAATACATTTCGTCATAACGGGACTCAATCGAAGGCGAGCCAGATTCTAAATTAATAATAGTGATTGATACGTCTGGTGCAATATAGGGATACAGCTCTTCTTGTACCGCAGAATTATATTTTGACGTCAACAGTGGAATGATAACTTTAATTCTCATAAATGACCTCAACAAAATAGATATCAATAAATGGTCAATGTTATTAGTAAGATAATTTCACCACTCAGAATAAGTGCTCATTTAATCAACTAATATGTGATTCATTGTTAATTTTCCTATTAACTACATTATTTCGCAAATCAATTAAGACAAAAAATGAAAATAACAACCCCATAGCAATTATTAATGACACTATAATTGCTGAATTAAATAGTTTTCCAGTAAATGCCCATCCTGAAATAAGGACACTGAAACTGAAGAAAATAAGTCGAAAAAAAGTTAATAAGGATGATGCTGAACCAACTAACTCAGGATACAACGCCAAAGAACGAGAAAATACCATACTATATTGGAAAGCAGAACCTATACAGATAACGGCCATCGACAGTGTAAAAAGTATTGCAGATTCGGGATAAATATGACTAAATATCATTAATGAACCACAACCTATCAAACAAATTATAATACTCAAATAGATACAATTAGCTGATCCAATCTTTCTATTCAAAGCACCTGAATAAAATCCAGCCACCGACAAACATATTCCTAATATCGCTTGATGCACTGCAAATATGTAGTAACTCATTCCCATTTTATCTATATATAAAAAGGGCACAACAGATACATATGCAATACATGCAGATACTAATAGCCCAGGTGTAAAAGCATATATTAAGAAACGCGTATTGAATATAAGTTGACAATAACTTTTGGTGACCATCTTTACACTCAACTTTATCGTATTACGATTTGTTTCAGGAATGATAAGCACAGCTATAAAGGAAAGAAAGCTCAGTAAAGCCACTAAGTGGTAGGTAAATCTCCAATTATAATGTGCAACAATAAGAGAACCCGCAATAGGAGCTATAATGAGGGCCATTGATATTGCCGCGTTGAGAATGCCAAAAACCTGTACTGACTCCTCATCTTTATAAGTATCCGAACAAATTATAAACCCGACAATCCAAATAGCACTGCATCCTACCCCTTGGATAAATCTAAATAAATACAATTGATTAAGATCAACCACGGTTGAACAACCTATGCTACCAATAAAGAACAGAGTAGCGCCGATTAAAATGATTTTTCTTCGCCCATATGATTCTGAAAGTGGACCGAAAATAGGCGTGAATATACATAACCCTAAGAAATTTACTATTAGAGTAAATTGCACTGCCGATTCAGTTGCAGAAAAAAATTTTAGCATTTGGGGAAATGCTGGCAATGTGATGTCAACTTCTATAAATGATGGAACCATTCCAATGATAAGTATTATCGGTAATAGCTTTAACATTAACGGTGGCATAAATCAATTCACCTCTGAACATTATGAATCCTATCTAATATAAACACAAAAAGCTGCCACCAAACAACATCTATAATTCAGATTCATTGAATGGATGGCAGATCATACAGACATTATAAAACCAAGTTATTCTGAGCAAGATACTTTCAATGAGAATAAACCGGCATTAATGCAACTTCTTGCAAGATCGATAACCTCCCACTCAACATCAGAATATTGATTAAGTAAGTGAGATAATGTTTTAGCCGGTGTAATATAAGGTGAAAAAAACATGCCAAGCGCCGCAGACTCGCCGATAAGACATACCCTTTTCACACCTTTAGTTTTACTCACCGTCAATTGCTGCTGTGAACTCTCCCAAAAAATGGAATCAGATTGCTCGCGTCTTATAAAAACCACCTCATTATCAATTTTCGTTGGATGCCATGTACCGATAGCAGTATATCCATCAACATTTCCACTGCATGAAGGGATATTATTGCAAAATGTCGTACCATGACTATTTTGATCTTCATTCATCAAATAAATTTGAGCTAACCGCATAACTTCCAAGGCATTCTCTTGATTATCAGAAAGAAACTCCGCTAACTTTTCGGTATTGACATTAGATTGATTCATATTATTTTCCTAAAAACGTAAGTTTATTCTAGATAAAGGTATAGATGGCTTCTATAGATTGCCCTGTAAAGAGATCTTGTGGTGGCTGAATAAAACTAAACTCTATTTCTGCCATCTTAGAAAACGCTTCCGAAAGCATAGTTCGCTCAATAATAAAATCTTCCAGAACTAAAACATCAATTCCTGAATTACCAAAACACCTTACCGCATCAAGTGGAGTACAAACGATGGGTTCTCCCCTCACATTAAATGAAGTATTCACCAATATTGGGCAATTCGTTGCGTTATAAAACGCCTTCAGTAAAGAATGAAACTTTGGATTAGTATCAGCAGTAACTGTTTGTGGTCGGCAAGAGCCATCAACATGTGTGACTGCGGGTAAACTGAGATTTGAGGTTATTTGACACGTTTCAAGCATGAATGGTGTTGGAATTGATAATTCAATATGATTTGCGGCTTCCTCTTCCAAAAGTGCTGGCGCAAATGGCCTAAATCCTTCTCTCTTTTTGACCAATGCATTTAGCCGATCTCGCATAGAAGGATCTCTCGGGTCCGCAATAATACTTCGTGCTCCTAAAGCCCTAGGACCAAATTCCATCCGCCCCTGAAACCAACCAATGACTTTTCCATTTATGAGCATCTCAACAATGGTTTGCTCAAAACCTTCTCTATCTTCACGGAAATCCAACGCTTCAATCTCCATTGAAGTTAGCATCTCCAATATGTTGTCGTTACTAAACTTTGGACCGAGATAAGGGTTTGTAAATGGCTCGTAACTGTGTCGTTTTCCCGTCATCTCAATATGAGCCAATGCAGCTGCCCCCAAAGCGGAACCAGAATCTCCAGCAGCAGAAGGAATAAAGATATTATTAAATAGGCCAGTCTTACGGATGGCATGTGTCGCAACACAGTTTAGAGCAACACCTCCTGACAAACATAAGTTTGTTGAATCAACTTTTTCCCGCAGATCATGAACTTGTTTGATAAGAATCTCTTCCAACACCACTTGCAAGCTTTTCGCTAAATCCATGTGGTGTTGTAGCATCACAGATTCTTGTTCTCTTGGGGGAAAACCAATCAAGTCAATAAAAGCATCCGTGTACATTCTATTTATCTGGCAAAAATCAAAGAACTTCATATTCAGCTTAAACCTAAATATTTTCTCCATACTGAACATTTCTCGCAACTTATTGGTATATATTGGTTTACCATAAGGCGCTAATCCCATGACTTTATATTCGCCACTGAGTACTCTGAATCCTAAGTAGTTAGTAATAGTGCTATAAAAAAGACCCACTGAATTTGGATATTCAATTTTCTCGAACAAATTGATGTTATCGCCTTGCGCATAACCAAAAGTAGAAGTTTCCCATTCCCCCACACCATCAGAAGTCAATATAGCCGCGTCAGTAAAGCCAGAAAATAGATAGCTCCCGGCAGCATGTGCCATGTGATGATCGTAAAACTTGATCTCTTTCTCATACCCCAATACTTCAGTAATATCACGAAATGGCTTGTGGCAGTCCAACCAATGAAGACCGTTAGTAGCAGAAAAGTTGAAATTGGAAGCAAGTTGCCTAGACAACTTCTTATAAGGGTTTTCATAATAAGCAATACAGTCGATATCTGTAATATTAATTCCGCCCTCTTCTAAACAATATCTGAAAGCTCTAATTGGTAGTCGAGAGTCATTTTTGAATCTGGAAAATCGCTCTTCTGAAACAGCAGCTATTAATTGACCATCGCTGATCAGTGCACAAGAAGAATCATGAAAATTTGCAGAGATACCAATTATATTCATAGCATCATACCCTATTTTTTAGGTTTAAGAATAAATACCAGCACTAACTTATTTATTTTTAGCAAAGTTATATATCCGTCATCTTTCAGGTTGCCTCTTTGTTGGCTGCACTCTCTCACCCCGGTCACATCGTTATCTATGCTCTCGGGGATTCGCTCCCTTGCCGCCGCGATGCATCTTGAAATCCATTGGGTATATATCTTATTTTAATTTATCAATTTAAACGATGGATTCATTATTCACCACGTATTATAAATAAAAAAGTATATGACAGAAGTCCTATTTTAATCATTATAGAAAATCAGTCTCCCCCCATTAATTATTCTTCTCCATCCATTTATTTATTACCGCGGAAATAGCGTTAACATTAGGTTGGAACATTATCGACATATGATGACCATCAATATCCTCAATAATAAGATCACCAGAAATATGTTGGCTCCAACCCAAGCATCTTTCTTTAGCCTCATTAGGGAATACCAGCATCTCTTCCATATGAGAACGGTCTTTAGCACGAAAAAGAATCGTGTCAATGTTTACAGTACCAGCAGTGTACTTTGATGACACTCTGGAATTAGCCAGGCAAGTGTCAATCATGCGTTCAAGCATAGTGACATCAGCATCTGGGGCAAATCCACCATGTTCTTTAATAGTATTTAATACAGCATCAAGTATCTCGCTGTGAGTCAGCTTGCTCATGTTTTCTAAATCAATATCGATATGAGTACCAAATTGTTCAACAATTTCTTCGAGACAAAGACCAAGAACTTTCATCATGTTCAACTCTTTATGAGCTTTTCCAGGCGCCACGCTGTCAAACAAGAATAGTTTAGATACTTCATAACCACTTAACTCAAGTTGCCTCGCCATCTCAAAAGCAATAATTCCCCCGAAAGACCATCCCCCAAGCACAAAAGGGCCTCGTTCTTGAACTTTTAGCATTTCATCAATATACATTGAAGCCAAGGTTTCAACGGTATCTATCGATTCATGCCCCCATTGCTTATAAAATAACGGTGACTGGAAAGCATAAAGCGGGTTAGCTAACATTGTGGCTAATGGGATATAGCACATTGCGCTACCACTTAGAGGATGAACGATAAATACGGGCTTATTATTAAATTTATTTTTTGCAAGAGGTATTAAAATACGGTTTTCATTATCTATATCATTACTCTTTATTTTTAATGCTAAGGATTCAATATTACCGCTATCATACAACGTATCTAAAGGTAAATTCTTGCCAAAAGTTTTATTTATCTCAGAAATTAAACGGACTGCTCGAAGAGAGTCCCCACCACTTTCAAAGAAATTTATATCTAAGGTTGGTTTTTTAAATCCGACAATCTCCTCCAAAATAAGACAAAGTGATAATTCTACATAGTCTCGCGGATAGCGTAAACCTCCACCTTCATTACCCAGCTCTATTTCAATTTGATTAAGCTTATTCCTATCTATCTTACCATTATTATTCAACGGTAAAACATTTAACGCCTTAATTACCGAAGGAACCATATAGGCTGGTAGATTTTCTAATAGATATTTTCTTATCGTATTGATTGATGTGTTTTGATGCTCTTCATAAAACTCAACAAATGCGACTAAACGTTTATTTCCTGGTGATTCTTCCTGAACCAAAACAATAGCATCTTTTATCAATGGATGCTTTCTTAATATATTTTCTATCTCTCCAATTTCTATTCTAAATCCCCGGATCTTAACTTGATGATCAGTTCTACCCATGAATTCTAAATTACCATCAGGTAAGTATCTAACGACATCGCCGGTGCGATACAGTTTGTCAAATCTTATATCAGAACCTAATCTGTTTTTTAGAAAGTGGCGTTCCGTAAGTTCTGGACGCTTCCTATAACCTTTTGACACACCCGCGCCACCAATATATAGTTCACCTTTAGCTCCGATTGGTAGAACGCTTTGTTCACTATTTAAGACATAAAACTGCGTATTTGTGATCGGTTTACCAATTGGAACCCTCTTTGCATCTTTACTGAGTTTTTTAACATCAAACCACGCAGATGAACATGTCACTTCGGTTGGACCGTAAGCATTAATAAAGCCTTTTGGTGGCGCTTTACTTTCCAAAACACAGTGTGCTTTTGTCGGATCAAGTGCTTCACCACCCACAACAAGCAACTTAAGCCCACCAAAACTTTCCGGCAACTCGGTAGCGATCATATGATAAAGCGCGGTAGGAAGATAAAGCATGGTAATTTTCTGTTGTTTAATAAAAGCAGAAAATTCCTGTGGGATTAGTTTTATAGCATCAGGAACCACCGTAATAGATGCACCATGCAATAGCGGTGCCCAAATTTCCCATGTAGAAATATCAAATGCAAAGTTATTAACTTTTGCAAAAACATCTGCTTTGTCGCACTCCATATGATTAGTATCACAAACCAGTGCCGCAACATTATAATGCTGAGTCTGAACGCCTTTCGGGATCCCGGTCGATCCTGATGTGAAAATCATATATAAGATGCTATCAGCCGGAATCGAGTGCGAAGGATTTGTCTCCTTATACTCATTGAATAACTGATTTTCTTCATCAAGCAATATTAGATCAATGCCACAATGCGCAACTGTTTTAGCAAGCGTTGATTGCGTTAAAATCACAACTGAATCACTGTTTTTCACTATAAAATCAATTCTAGCGGCAGGAAGTGCAGGATCTAATGGTACATACCCGGCACCAGCCTTTACAATTCCTAGCAAACCTACAAACATTTCAATCGATGGTTGAACACAAAGACCAACTAAATCAGTAGGATTGACGCCATAATTATTTAAGTAGTGAGCTAACTTATTAGCTCTTTTATTTAATTCTTCGTAAGTTAAATATTTATCTTCAAACTTAACTGCAATATTATCAGGATATAGTTTAACTTGCTCTTCAAAAATTTCATATAAAGTTTTATCTGTTGCTACAGGCCCTCGCTCATTATTCCAATCTTTAACGAGAGTATTTCTTTCTTCACTATCAACTAATTCAATATAATCAATACTCTGATCTGGACTCATCAAAATATAGTTAAGCGTTTTTATATAATAACGGAAAAGTCGATTCACTGTCTCTTTATCAAAGAGATCAACTTTATATTCTATATATCCATTAATAGAACCAGCATCCGAAAATAAAGCCAAACTCAGGTCAAATTGAGAATTGCCGGGATTTAATAACACTCCTTGAGGTACTGCCTCACCGATATTAAGGTGATTTCTTTTTCCATTGTAAAGAGAAAAGAAAGTATTAAATAATGGATTTTTATTTTTTTTACGATTAGGACATGTTGCTGAAACAACTTCATCAAAGGGAATATCAGAATTTTCAAATATATCGGTTAATTTATTTCTCATTGATTCAAGATAATTTAAAATTGTCGTCTGTTTAAAACCATTATGTCTTGTCACCACGACATTGGCAAAGTTTCCTATAATGTTTTCAATAACACTATGATGTCGCCCAGCTACAACGGTTCCAATAGTGAAGTCATCTTCACCGCTGACAATATAAATAAGGACTGAAAAGGCAGCCATCATAATCTCAAATTGGGTGAATCCATTATTTTTTGAAAATTCATCAATTTGGCTCACAATTTCTTCTGGTAATTGAAAATAGAACCGAAAACCGCTATCACTAATATTAGTTGGAAAAGAATTCCCAAGTGTAATGTCAACTTCGGAAGGTACCCCTTCTAGCATATTACGCCAAAAATCCAATTTTCCACCACGCCTCGATTCATTCATAAAAGTGTTATACCAGTGCATATAATCAATAGGTTGTATCGCTATCTCAGGTAGAGAGATATTTTCTCCTCTTAAATAATATACCCTATGGATTTCAAGATGCATCGCGGCGGCAAGGGAGCGAATCCCCGGGAGCATAGATAACTATGTGACCGGGGTGAGTGAGTGCAGCCAACAAAGAGGCAACTTGAAAGATGACGGGTATAAGTATAAAGTTGGTTAAGTTCATTAGTAAATATATTAGCAGAAGAGGTTCCATCAGCAATAATATGGTGAAAATTCCAGAAAATAACATGTTCATCATGATTACTAATGAATAACACCCTAAATAGATAATCTTTCTCTAAATTAAATGACCTAGCAGACTCCTTCTCTACGATTTTTTTAGATTCCTCTGAAAACTGTTGTTCAGATATATGATTAAAATACCAGACATCAAGTTTAAATTCTGAAATTGGTACAATTTTTTGATAAGGAATACCATCCAACTCATAAAATGTCGTTCTTAAAGATTCGTGGCGTTTGAAAATATCATTCAATGCCTTCTCCAAACTACTTAAACAAATCTTTCCTGACAACCTAAATGCTTCAGGGCAATTATAAGCCGCAGAGTGAGGATTAAGCTTGTAGAGATACCAGAGGTTTTCCTGTGTGCCTGATAAAGGAATAACCCCTTCCCTTGACATTGGGGTAGGCTTTTCTACATGGATATTAATACCTTTTTCTTCAATAATTCTTGCTAATCCTTGTACTGTTGAGTTTTCCAGAAAATCGCTCATTTTAATATCGGTTGAAACAGTCTCTCTTAGCTGAGTAAGTACTTTCACAGCCGTCAGAGAGTGACCACCAATTTCAAAAAAATCAACATCTTCATCATTGACTGGCCTACCAAGCACCTCTTGCCATATATAGCGCACCTTGCCTACAGTTGTAGAAAGGTCAATTTCTGAAGCCTCTATTTTATGCAAATCCGCAAATTCTGGCAGGGCACGGATATCTAATTTACCGGTTGAAGTTAATGGAAGCGCTTTTAACTCGATAAATAAACTTGGCACCATCTCCTTTGGCAAACGTTTTTTTGCAAATTGTCTAAGCTCACGTTTATCGACTATCGAACCTTCAAATAGTACATAATAAGCAACCAAGAACTGATTAACCTTATCTTGCCCTCGATTTCTTAATGCAACCCTTAGTTGCATAATAGATGCATGACTTTCTAATACATTTTCTATCTCTCCAGGTTCTACTCTAATACCATTGATCTTAATCTGCTGGTCAACTCGGCCTAAAAATTCCAACCCACCTCCAGATATAAAGCGAGCTTTATCGCCGCTTTTATACATGAATGAATCTTTACTCTCTTCCTCAGTAAACGGTTTTTTTCTAATAAACAGAGATTCTGTCATTTTTGCCCCTGATAGGTATCCATTTGCAAGAGGCTTCCCTGCAATATACATTTCCCCAGGTACACCAATTGGGACTTGTTGCATATTATGGTCAAATATATATATCTGTCTGTGTGGACAAGGGAGACCAATATAGGTAGAGGATTGTTGTTCACCTATTTTGCATTGCCAATAACTGGTATCAATAACTGCCTCTGTTGGCCCGTAAAAGTGATACAGGTTTACCTTTATCTTCGAATGTATACTTTCTCTTACGTTATTTGGTAATAACTCCCCGCCAGTAATAATGCAAGTTAAAGAACAACATTTTTCAATATTTTTCTCATTAATGAGTAAACCAAGCTGAGTAGGTGGAACTTGAAGATGAGTAACGCCATAATGAATAATTGTATTTATAGCTTCCTTTGGCTCCCAATTAAACTGATTGTCACCATTGACAATCAATGCACAGCCCGCTGAAAAAGCACCAAAAAGCTCCCATATAGCAACATCAAAATTCGGGGCCGCTGAATATAGCAATCTATCACTTTCACAAAGATTCAAGATTGACCTACGATTTTCAAGTTGCAAACAAAGCGCACTATGACTAACCATTACCCCTTTAGGCTCACCCGTTGAACCAGAGGTAAAAGAAATATATGCAATAGAGTCAGGTGTAGCTTGGTTACTCAGTGAGATAGAACGTAAATTACCAGATTTTAATTCGCTATCAATCTCAATAACGCACTCGTCAAATTCCTTTACAATATTTGCTAGTGAACTCTCACTCAAGATTATTGAACAACGCGTATTAGCGATTATCGTCCGATTTCTCTCCACAGGGTGCCTTGCATTAAGCACAACAAAAGTGGCTCCCATCTTAACAATAGCCAATAAACTGGCTATAAAGTAGGTAGTTCTCCCCATGCAAAGACACACAACATCACAAGCTTTTACACCAGCCTCTTGTATAATAGCCACTATCTGATTCGTTTTTTCCTCTAATTGCTGATATGTCAGGTTTTCATTAGGACCGACTAATGCTACTCCCCCAGAATTTAACTCTAAACATTGATAAAACAACTCAGGTAACGTTTTATCTCCACTTTTAGCCATACTCTTTATACTACTATATTTCCTAATTTCCTCTTTTTCACTATCAGGAATAATCGATAAATTTGCTACTGATCTATTCGGTGTCTCAATTGAATCAATGAATTCAATTAAGTTATTTGCCCTTCTCTTGATCGTATCTTGGTTAAAAGCAGCAGAATGAATCCATGTAATGGATTGCTCAGTATTTTTCTCTTCTAAAGCAATACAAATATCAATACCCTCTAACTCTTTGTATTGCAGTGGAAGTCCAATACAAAAACAAACTGTCGTTGTAGTTAAACTCATTAGTGGAGAATCATTTCTTGATTTCTCAATGATATCTATAATCGCCTCACTCGGAGTCGACCACTGTTTGACTTTACCGGTTAGGGTAACTAAGTTACTTTCAATTGAATCGTTAGGTTTATATTGATAAGTGAAAAAATATGTCGAATTTTCCTTAACATTGAAAACGAGTATCGAGATAGATTCTTGATTAGAAATTCTGGCTAATAATACAGAAAGCGAAGTCAATATGACTTCTACGATAGATTTTTTATTTCGTTTGGCGAATCTTTTAACTTTACTTTTTATTTTTTCATTAAGCAAAGCTGTCGTGATACTTTTCGTCAATGTAATTTCTGAAGATAATAACGAGTCTTTTATAATATTTATTAAT
This sequence comes from Photorhabdus kayaii, assembly GCF_025384895.1. Lineage (NCBI taxonomy): Bacteria > Pseudomonadati > Pseudomonadota > Gammaproteobacteria > Enterobacterales > Morganellaceae > Photorhabdus > Photorhabdus kayaii. Next base: position 7,155 of record NZ_JAJAFZ010000066.1, on the reverse strand, counting down.
GGAACTTCATCTTCTTTGTGATCATTATAGAATTTAGCCGCGCCATCAGTAAATCGGTTTTCTTTATTATTGATACATTCCTTGGAAAAAAAGAGAGAGGTCTTATTGAGATTTGTCGTAATCGTTTCATCTAGAGAACCAATATCCACACCATAAGCATTAATCTTTTCAAAAATATAATCTATCTGACTTCCAAGTCTTGTTCTATTTAAGTCATTTTTAATTAGAATCAATTCTTGGTTATAATTATCCTTTATCCAGTCAATTATGGTATCCTGCTCTAAAGGATATCGATGTTCTATACAAGCATATAAAATAGCCCAAACTCCAACTCTACCAGCATAATAGTAGGTTGCTTCGAGACCTTTCTCTTTGATTTTGCATAATCTTGTGATTTCATTTATTGATGAATACAATTTACTCCAAATTTCCTTAGCACCAAGTTTCTCAACAAAATAAAATTCATTTTCCGGATCTTTGGTTGCTAATATTGAACCTATCTCCATCAATAATGTTTCAGTTGGTCCTTCACCTATTCTCAAAAATCGACTATCTCTCAATAAACTAGATGCCACATTTCTTTCATCTAACCCTCTTGCTCCCATCAATTGGACTAAATTATCTGTGGCTTTCCAAACAAATTCTGATCCCAAAACTTTTGCAGCAATACATAAACTCGCAGGAACAGATACACCATGATCGAAATCCCCACATGCTTGATCAGATATTGCCGTCACACTTGTTATCGCATGAATTAACCAACTCAGTTGTAATTCTGTCACTGGATTATTTATCAGTAGCCCGGTACTGATTTGACGCTGGGAAGCAAATCTATACATCAATTGAGCACACCGCTTCATTACCCCAATGGCCAGTGAACTCGCTAGTGTACGCCCAAAAAGCAAACTACTCGCAGCAACTTGCATGCCTTTTCCCAATTCACCTAATCGCTGTGTATTTCGGACAACAACGTTATTAAAAGTGACGGTACGCAAATCAAGACCTTGGACTCCCAGATAATTCTGTTCACCACCAACTTCTATACCTGAGGCAGATGCTGGAACTACAAAGCAGCTAATTCCTAATTCATCAGCAGATTGATGTTTTGCAAATACAATAAATACACCAGCAATAGAAGCTCCACCCAACCAACATTTACTACCATTCAGTACCCAGGAATCATCATCATGCTTCGTCAGGGTGGACTCCATATTTCGCGGATTCGAACCCGCAGCGAGTTCACTCAATGCAAAACATCCAATCATCTCACCTGTTGACACTTTCGATAGATATTCCTGCTTTATTTCTGGACTAGCATGTTTGAATATCAAATAACTACATGAGTGTTGGAGTATAGTAAAAGCTGTAAGAGTAATATCTATGGCTGCGAGTTGTTGGATGATTTGGGAAGCCTCTGAAACAGAAATATCGATGCCATTGAACTCTATCGGTATTTGCATACCAAAAAGTCCAAGTTTCCCTGACTGATAAATAAATTGCTTCGATATTTCTTTGCCTTTGATTATCTCATCATCTGATTTAGAAGTTAATCTAATCCAATCTAATAATTCTTTCACTTTGGGACTAATCTGGGCTTTATTATTATCTGGGCATTTTCTATTGAGATCTTTTTCTATCAGAGATTCTTTTTGAGATTTTAGTGCAATAATATCTTCTCTTACTTTCATTTTCCACATAACTCCTATTAATATTTAACTCCTAAGATGCGGACAATAGCAAAACCAGCAAAAATTCAAAGAGTGTTAACAGTTAAATAATCAGAGGTGTCTCCAGTACATAGGATAATAAGGAAAATATTCTTTTTTATCCTAACGAATATAACCTCAGTTGCCTTTTCTACTTTAATTATCTGGATGGATGATAAACCCCATTTCTTCCATCAAAGGAATCATTTGCCATTCAAATATTTCAACGCCAGAAAAATCTAATAATCTCACGTCTATATTAGATATTTCCGCATTCCTTAAATCAGCTTTAAATATTGATAACCCATCATAGCGGGATGGAGAAAAAATAGTATTAGTTAGATTTGAACCTTCAAGGTTTACGCCTGATAATACAACTGAAACTAAATTACTTTCTGATAAGTCGCACTTTTCAAGATATACGCCTTCAAAATCTGAATATTTAAAGTTTGATTTTGTTAATGTTGCTGAGCTGAATATAACTTTTCGACTGACTACTTTTGTAAAGTCGGCAAGCTCAAAATGACACCCTTGCGCCTGACACCTATCAATTGTTATATCAAATAGCTCAGCACGATAAAAATTACTTGTTGAAATATCACAGCAAATAAACTTTGAACTACGTAAGTCTGCACTATGAAAATCACAACCTTTTTGACTATCTTTACTATAAAATAATGTATTTTCAAACTCACCATTTGAAATATTGGCTTCAATAAAGTCACAGTTAAATACTTGACAATTTATTAAACGCAAACCATTTAAGTTTGCACCTGAAAACTTCGAATCAATGATAACACAGCTTTTAAATACTAAATCTGGTTGATGTTCATTACTCCAGTCCAAATTATTAAATTTTCTACCTTCAATTATACCTGTTTCTTCTGAAATATCTAAACTAGACTCAAACATATTAAATCTTCTCACTATACGATGATTCATACGAGCTATTACTCTATCTAAACCATAAATTGTATACCCGTTATCTTTCAAGTTGCCTCTTTGTTGGCCGCACTCACTCACCCCAGTCACATCGTTATCTATGCTCCCGGGGATTCGCTCCCTTGCCGTCGCGATCCATCTTGAAATCCATAGGGTATATGATAGAAACGAATTTCAGAAAATGATTTTCCAATGAAATTTCCAATTCTGGAACCATTACCTTACCTCCCCCTTTGAATTTGTATATACACATCAATTTAGATAGGGTTTGTTGAATAAGTCAAGGAAGTTTTGAAGAAGACGAATGGAAGGTTGAAATATACAACACCAGGAAAATGTAAGTTCTGATGAAGACTTCACATTTCTATTAATATTACCTTTCAAAATATTATCTGTATAAACAAGTTAGCGGGAAAACCGTCTCCTTTCCCCTCCCCAGAACGACAAGGTTTTTCGGAAGCTGATTAATGATAAACTCACCCGGTAGCTTACCTTTACTCTGGTAAGCTACCGCCCTTAGATTACTGGCGCTCTAAATGCCATATAAATACTTTACGAATAACTTTTCAGTCTTATATAGATTATTTGGATAATCGAGATTAATTTAATACAACACATCTTAAGTAAGGTTTTAAACTTACTGAATCCAATAGGCACCAATTTTTTACCTGTTATCAATCTTTATTTTTTAAGTTATGTAGATGTTGTAAATATTCATGGCATGTTGGTAAATTATTTACCATATTTTCTGCTTTCATATAATGGCGCAATAACATCTCATCCGCTTCATCAGGCATCATTAATGATAATGCTGGTTTACTCCTTAGTGAATCTGAACCCAAACCCAGAATCATAGTATTCCACGAATATTCTTCAAAACCATGATAGAAAGGATAGATAGTTTCTTTATCCAGCAAATGATCTTCCGCTAACATTATTTTTTTTAAAAGCTCTTTAGGTAATTCAACATTTTTCCATTCTTTCCAGTACACAGTATCATTACGCTTTGCTAATGAGAAATGGAGCAATAGAAACTCTTTAACACCATCAACAACACGATTAACTCGCGTATTATACTCTTCAATGAGTAACTCATTGCCGCTACTTCTTGGAAAAAATCTGACGAGCTGCTCAATTCCATGTTGAATGAAAAAAATTCCCGTTGATTCTAAAGGTTCAACAAATGCGCTTGATAATCCAATCGCTACGCAATTCTTTACCCAAGAACGATTGCTACGACCAATTCTCATTCTAATATGATTTGCAACACACTCTGCATTTTCATATGGAATGGATTTCCTTAATTCAGCTTCAGCTTCTTCAGGGCTTTGGTATGTATCACAATATACGTACCCATAACCATTCCTCTTATACAAAGGAATCGTCCAACGCCATCCATTGGACATTGTACGAGCTGTTGTATATGGTTCAATATCACCCGTATCCTTTCTAGGTACTCGTAATGCTACTGCTCGGTTATTTTTTAGCACATCTGAAAAACTCACAAATGGCTCATTCAATGCCTTGTTAATTAATAATCCTTTGAATCCAGTACAATCAATATAGAGATCAGCTTTAAGTTTTCCGTGTATTTTTGTTTCCAGATATCCTATTTTTCCATTCTCATCAATTTCTATATGAGTCACATCATCTTCTATATGGCTAACACCTCGATTCATTGCATAACGTTTTAGAAAACTCGCAACGCCATCCGCATCAAAATGATAGGCATATGGGAACTGAGCCCTCTGTTCTGCTAATGTTGATTGTCCGAGCGACGCATCAGGACTTTGCGTAAAAAGTCATTATAGACATCATATTTTTATTTTTTATCGAATCACACTACTCAAATGTTAAAAAACCAATAGTAATTTGTCACATAACATTATTATTTCTAAACTGCATTTTATTTTTACACCAAGTAACCATCATTACTGAAAATATACTAACGAGTCGTTTTCAGATATTATGTGGAATTTCCGAAAAGCCACATCAATATTAGAGGATATCGTTTAATGGAGCATCTCATTCATTATTTCTCATCCAACGAAAGCCTAAAAATATTCTACCTTTCATCTTTTTTATTAGTTATGCCAGGACCAACAAATACATTGATATTATCTTCTGGATTGAAGATAAACTGGAGAAAATTACAAAAAATAATAATTATTGTAATGTTAGGTTATTTAATTTCCGTTAGTATCTTAGGTTTTACCTTAACATTTATTTACTTATATTTCCCTTGGATTAATTTTCTGCTGAAAATTTTATCTGCAATTTACATTGCCTTTTTATCAATAAAAATTTGGAAATCTTCATTAACCTCTAGTTGCTCAGATGAAATAACGTTCAAAGAAATATTTATAACAACATTACTTAGTCCAAAAGCATTCATACTAGCTTCTTATATTATTCCCTCTTATGCTTTTGAATTACCAACTATACCCGTCATCTTTCAAGTTGCCTCTTTGTTGGCTGCACTCGCTCACCCCGGTCACATAGTTATCTATGCTCCCGGGGATTCTCTCCCTTGCCGCCGCGATGCATCTTGAAATCCATAGGGTATATATACTTATCCTCAATGGTAATTTTACTTTTAACTCTATATCCAGTTTCCTGCTTATGGGCATTATTAGGCAAGACTTTACATTTGCTGCATATGCAAAGTAGCTATATACAGCCTAATTATTTCTTTAAAATTGCATCACTAACTTTAATGGCTTTTTCCATATCACTAATTTATTCATCAAATCTAGAGTATTTCTCTCAATAATTTTATTTAGTTCACAGCTGTATTTGTCCTACCAATGTAATTAGAGAAAAATATACACTAAAAAAACAAAAAAATTAAGGCCAGAGAATATCCGGCCTTAACTCTTTATTCCTCAACCACTTATTCCCCAACCACCCAAAAATTACTTTAACTTCATCGCATCACGTATCGTGAAGAATAGATCTGTCTGGTCAGTCAGACCTACAACATTGGCTGCCTGAGGGCCATAAGCAGCCACTCGTAGCTGAGTACCCGTATGTTCCTGTTCCTTACCCTCAGAAGTACCGTAGCTAACTGCCATCACCGAACCATCTTTCGTGATTAATGCCTGAGTCAGCCCCGGAGATTTTATATCAGCTTCAATAATCTGACTGGCGTGAGCATGATCAGCGGTGACAATAACTAATGTATCACCGTGTTTACGCGCATATTTCAAACCAACTTGTACCGCCTCATCCAATGCGACAGTTTCACCAATCTGTCCACAAGGATTAGCTTTGTGATCCTGCTTATCAATCGAAGCGCTCTCCACTTGTAAGAAGAAACCTTTCTGATTTTCTTTCAACAGATCAATGGCTTTCTCCGTCATCTGTGCCAACGTCGGCGCATCAGGATTCCGTTTCGAGTTGACTTTACAAGTCACTGGGGGATTATCAATATTACCGTGATAAACGGCTTTAGGTCCTTCCCAAGCAATGTCCATATTGTCTTCATGGAACAAGCCCAACAACGGTGTTTTCTGATCCGCTCTAGTCACGGATGCCAGTGACTTAGCATCCCTGACCAACTGATAACCCTGTTCCTGTGCCTGCTGTTCCAACGTTTTATCCTTGCCAGTACCAACAACCGATTTCTGGGCGAAAATCTTGGCACCTCCACCTAATGTGATATCAGCACGAGCCACTAATAATTGCTCGGTGATCGAACCACGCCCGCCATTTTCTAGCGCATTCGTTGGACATTTTTTTATCGTCTCTTGCGGACCATAACAGCCACGGTCAGTGACATGCGCATACAGTGCTGCTGGCGTGGCATCCTGCACTCTAGCCGTCGTTACGTTGCCTGTCGCTTTACCATTCGCTTTTGCCAGCTCAAGCAGAGTTTGGTGATCTTTACCAAATACATCAACACCCAACGCGCCATTATAGGTTTTTACACCAGAAGCCCAAGCGGTGGCAGAAGCCGCTGAGTCAGTCGCATAGTTGGGTTTACGACTCTTTTTATCCAGAGAATAGTGAGTGTACTGGCCGGTAAATGGCAAGGCATCAATTCCTTTGAAAAATCCACCCGCGCCTTCTGCATAGTTACGAGCAATAGTAATCTCAGAATCCCCCATACCATCACCAATAAACAAAATAACGTTCTTAGCTTTATGATTATTTATCGCTGCTTTTAATGCCTCAGTCTGGTTTTGAGTCATACGGCGAGCCCCACCAAATTCCGTAATATTACCTTTCACCGCCCGACCTTCCGCCATAATTTGATTAGCATTTTGATCATCAGTCGCCAACACCGGTAAGCTGACACCTGAAATTAAGGCTGAGACCATGACTACAACCAAACTTTTCGTATATTTGTTCGACATTAAGGTTTCCTTATTAAAACGCAATCGGAATAAAAATCATCGTTATCTGATAAAGGGATACTAAATAAATTATGTGACAATTATGTGAAGAAAATAGAATTAACTCACCATTTCGCCACCAATGATCCAGGGCGCGAGCATACTTTTTT